>CAMWHN010000196.1 GCA_947174085.1 uncultured Ruminococcus sp. | reverse complement strand
GCACATAGTTCTAATAATTCTATAAATTCAGGTGTATTAAAATTACAAGTTGCATGATTGACATCAACAAATGCACTGATATTCCCTATAAGAAAACGGTATAATGCACCATTTCTTGACAGTTCTGAAAATGCTGTCATGCCATCTGGTAATTTTTGGACAAGCTCTGTAAATTCAGCAACAGATAAACCGCTTTTGCCGTTGACATGTTCTGTTTTCGCCTCTATTGTCTGTACAGAAAAGCTAAAGCCTAATTTATATAATTTATCACCATATTTCAACGCATCAAAGAAATTTGTAAAATATTCATTTTGATTGAAATTGCTTACACGGTCAGTTAAATCTACAAACATGCCTTTATTTGCAAAACTTTCATAAGAAATCGCATCTACACTGATAATATCTGCAACGACTCCAGAAAGCATGTCATTGTTTAATTTTTCCATGCCTGCCTCATAATTATCATCAGTGCTATAATTATAATAATCTACAACGCCAATGCGATAGTCTGAATTGGCACGGTTAAATTTCGTAATAGCCCTTTGCAGATTTGTAGACGGTGAGAATGTTGCCAAAGTAATTAATTGCACATTTTCAAGTTCTTTTGGGTCACGTTCTTTTAATATATAAATTCCGCCTTCTTCGCTTCCGTCACCATAGCCATAGGTTGTGATAATAAAACGACCATCCTCTAATGTTGTTATCATGCCGACTGTATCACCACTAAAATCTGAATTTACCCAGTTGACAACTTCTTCACAAGTGCCATTTTCAAAATTAATACCATAAATAGCCTGAGAATCATGTATAAAGCAATCATAATTACCTGTACCCATACTTGCACTATTAAACCATCTAGGCATATCAGAAATTTCTACTTTTTCAACAGCATTTGTTTCTGGATTAATCACACCAAAACAATAATCCCAATTACTATCTTGATAAGCAATAATTGATTTATCTTCTGTTACAAATACAGTTTCAATATATTGGAAATCACCTGTAACTTCGCCAGTTTTATTGAAATCTTTGTCATAAACACCAAGAATTGTATCTCCCATATCATTATAGGAAAAAATATAATAACCGTCTTTACTGGAAACCAGATTACTGATAGAAATATCTTTTAATACATCATTCACGTCTTTGGTTTCCAGAACATTGAAATCTTTGTCGTATATTTCCATAGTATAACCCAAATCTTGATAGGGTTCTTCTTCGTTTTCCTCGTCATAAATATAAGACTTAAACATAATTACTGGATTACCTTCTGCATTTGTAAAGAATGATGAAATATAAGTATCTGTTTTTTCGTCCAGTGATTCCATATAATTAAGCTTAATTTCTTTTGCAGAATTATTTTTCAAGTTATACAAATACATTTTGTCTTTGTAGTCATCTGTATAACCGGAAATAAATAAATTATCTCCCACAGTGTAAACTCTGCTGAAACTTTCTAAGCCATCAATTTTAATGGTTTCCGAAGAATAAGAATGGTCAAAAGAAATATCTAATGCTGTCGTTTTGCCAGACTTGTTGCCTGAACTGCTGGAATTACTGGAATTTGACGGATTGTCCCCATTAGAATCAGCACTCTCTCTGGTACAGCCTGTTAATACTGTTGTCAGCATCATAGCAGCTAACATAGCACAAATGCCTTTATGAATCAAATTTTTTTGTTCTTTTTTCATATCAAAATACCTCCCGAAATAATCTTTATGTACTATTTTTATTAATACAGGAAATAGTATAGCATACTATAGGGCATTTGTCAAGAGAATTTATTATTCTTGTGAGAGGTAAATTTTCTTATAAAATTAACTCTGTTCAGATAAATATAAGCTTGCACGGCTTTGAATCATTTCAACAGCAGTCTGTGCAGTTTGGTCACCAGCAAAGAATTTTTCTGCTTCTTCTTGAATAATCGTGTAAATTTGTTCGTTGTAATAAGTCGTTTCTGTTACACTTGCAATATAATTTTTGATATCATCGATATCTGCTTGTGTTGGCATATCTAATTCTATTTGTTCCTGCCCACGATAGATAGTATAAGGTACAACTTGTGTTTCACCGTTTTCATCTACATAAGTATCTGGTTCTAAAGCCTGTTGTGCTTTTTTATCAAATGCTTCTATTCTAACAGGAATTGTCCAATTTAAACCTTCTTGGAAATCTTCTGATAACATAAATTCAAAAAATTTCCATGATTGCTCCTGCTTATCAGAATTTGCGGATATTGCAAGTGTGTAATCTGAAGCAAAACGTCCGCCATTACTGTTTTCATTGACAGTCGGATAACCAACCCTTGTGACATCAGCATCGCCAAAATAAGTTGCTGTTTCTCGTATTTGGTCTTTCACGTTGCTAATATAAGAATTTCTAAATAAAACTTTATCATTAATATATTGGAAATCTTGTTCATTCCAGTAATTTTCCCAATCGTCCTCACTAAAAGAATCCATGTTTGTATTTGCGTCTTCTGGATATGTTGCACATAGTTCTAATAATTCTATAAATTCAGGTGTATTAAAATTACAAGTTGCATGATTGACATCAATAAATGTATTTAAATTACTCGTACAGAAACGATATAATGCACCGCTTCTTGACAGGTCTGAAAATGCGGTCATGTTATCTGGCAAATTTTTAATAAGTTCTGTAAATTCTGCAATAGATAGACCGCTTTTGCCGTTGACATGTTCTGTTTTTGCTTCCAGTGTCTGTACAGAAAAGCCAAAACCTAATTTATATAATTTATCACCGTATTTTAACGCATCAAAGAAATTTGTAAAATATTCATTTTGATTGAAATTGCTTACACGGTCAGTTAAATCTACAAACATGCCTTTATTTGCAAAACTTTCATAAGAAATTGAATCTACACTGATAATATCTGCAACGACTCCAGATAGCATGTCATTATTTAATTTTTCCATTCCTGCCTGATAATCCTCATCTGTACTATAATTAGAATAATCTACAACACCAATACGATATTCTGAATTAGCACGGTTAAATTTCGTAACAGCCTTTTGCAGATTTGTAGACAATGCAAATGTTGCCAAAGTAATTAATTGCACATTTTCAAGTTCTTTTGGGTCACGTTCCTTTAATATATAAATTCCAGCTTCGTCTCCTTCATCACCATAATTATAGGTCGTGACAATAAAGCGACCGTCTTCTAATACTGTTATCATGCCGACTGTATCACCACTAAAATCTGAATTTATCCAGTTGACAACTTCTTCACAAGTGCCATTTTCAAAATTAATCCCATAAATAGCCTGAGAATCATGTATAAAGAAATCGTAATTACTTGTACCCATACTTGCACTATTAAACCATCTTGGCATATCAGAAATTTCTACTTTTTCAATAGCATTTGTTTCTAAATTAATCGTACCAAGACTATAATCCCAATTACTATCTTGATAAACAATAATTGTTTTATCCTCCATTGCAAATACATCTTCGATATACTGAAAATCGCCTGTAACTTCGCCTGTTTTGTTGAACTCTTTGTCATAAACACCGAGAAATGGCTCTCCCATGTCATTATAGGAAAAAATATAATAACCATCTTGACTTGGAACTAGATTATTCATAGATACATCTTTTAACACATCATTCATATTTTTCGTTTCCAAAATATTGAAATCTTTGTCGTATACTTCCATAGTATAACCTAAATCCTGATATGGTTCTTCTTCGTTTTCCTCATCATAAATATAAGCCCCAAACATGATAACAGGATTACCATCTGCATTTTTAAAAAATGATGAAATATAGGCATTTGTTTTTTCGTCCAGTGATTCTAAATAACTAAGCTTGACTTCTTTTTGAGAATTATCTGCCAAATTATATAAATACATTTTTTCGTCATATTTATCATCATAACCAGAAATAAATAAATTATCTCCCACAGTGTAAACCCTGCTGAAGCCTTCCAAGCCATCAATTTTAATTGTTTCCGAAGAATAAGAATGGTCAAAAGAGATATCTAATGCTGTTGTTTTGCCGGACTTGTTGCCTGAACTGCCGGAATTACTGGAATTTGACGGATTGTCCCCATTAGAATCAGCACTTTCTCTGGTACAGCCTGTTAATACTGTTGTCAGCATCATAGTAGCTAACATAGCACTAATGCCTTTACGAATGAAATTTTTTTGTTTTTTTCTCATATCAAAATACCTCCTAAAATAATTTACCTGTACTATTCTCATTAATACAGAGAACAGTATAACATACTATAGCGCGTTTGTCAAGAGAATTTATTACTCTTGTGAAAAGGAAATTTTTTTATAAAATTAACTCTGTTCAGATAAATATAAACTTGCACGGCTTTGAATCATTTCAACAGCAGTCTGTGCGGTTTGGTCGCCGGCAAAGAATTTTTCTGCTTCTTCTCGAATAATATTATAAATTTGTTCGTTATAATAAGTTGTGTCTGTCACACCTGTAATATAATTTTTTATATTATCTATATCTGCTTGTGTTGGCATATCTATTTCTATTGATTCATGTCCACGATAGATAGTATAAGGTAT
>CAMWHN010000195.1 GCA_947174085.1 uncultured Ruminococcus sp. | reverse complement strand
ATATAATATATGCAAATTATTATATTTTATTACTAATCAGCTTTTTATAAAAAATATTTTAGTTAGGAGGTTGTTATTATGACAACAGTTATTACAAATCGAAAATTTTCGATAAAAGTGCAGGTAATCGGCGCATTAATTGCATTAATTTCTGCCGTTGCGCTTCCGCAGTTGATTCACTCCATTGGAGCTGTTTCCGGAATGGGAACAAATCTTGGCGAAATATTTTTGCCTATGCATTTGCCAGTTATTTTGATTGGGCTTTTAATGGGTTCTTATGCAGGCGGAATTGCAGGGTTATTAAGTCCGTTTGTTAGTTTTGCATTAACTAGTATGCCAACAAGTGCTATGTTGCCATTCATGATGATTGAACTTTGTGTTTATGGAATTTGTGCAGGACTTCTCAGAAATAGCAAAATTCCAGTGATTCTAAAAGTATCAATCATTCAAATTGCAGGTAGAATAATAAAAGCCGGCGCAATTGCAATTGGATTTTATACGCTTGGCACGACAATTCAACCGTCAGTTATTTTGACTAGTATTATAACTGGTTTATTTGGCATTATTCTTCAGCTTGTAATAATTCCGCTTGTTGTTTATAGATTAAAAAATGCAGACAATGAATCATTTTAATAATCTTGAGAAAGCAAAAGAATTGCTTAAAAATTCTGTTATCACTTGCGTATTTTGCAGTGATACAGAAACTGTAACTAGTCAGAAACGTGGTGTTGCGCCATTGCTTGCATGGCTTGATTCAGGAAAAAATTTAAAAGCATATTCTGTCGCTGATAAAGTTGTTGGAAATGGTGCAGCATTTTTATATGTATTGCTTGAAGTAAAAGAACTTTATGCAAATGTGATTAGTAAGCCTGCACTAGAAACGCTAAAAAAATATCAGATACCTGTTAATTATAATATCATAACAGAAGCAATTCGTAATCGTGACAATACAGGATTATGCCCAATTGAAACAGCAGTTTCAGGCATATCAGCTCCAGACAAGGCACTTATAGCAATTCGCAATAAACTAAAAGAAATGCAAAAATTTGAATATATCAAGCTTTTCTGGGAATTTATTGACAAAGAAACACCTGTTGTAATATTTTACGAAGTTAATTTAACAAATGAAATTTTTAAAAGATTCGCAACAAGAATGATTGAAATTTTTCCAGACAGAACAGTAAGCAATATCATTGACGAAAATCATGACTTTGTTACAGAAGATTCACTTCCTACAGTGGAAGAAATTAATCAGGGAGTATCTGGCGAAGAATTTCACGCTGAATTGATTTCACAGGACGAATTTAATTCTATCTGGCAGTCAAAAAAATATTTGGGTGAAATTGCATTTTCTGAAAAATAATTATATAAAATAATAACCGTCTGAAATAAAATTCTCCAGACGGTTTTTTTATTTATTTTTTGTTATTATCCCACCAATGATTATTTCTCCAGTTAGTTTGATTTTGATTATTTTTCCGTTGATAATGCTTTCTTCGGATAAATGCCCGAATCACTTGATATAAATCTTTACCAAAAAATAATAAGACATTGATAAGTGAAACTAAAATACAAGCTCTATCTGTCCAGTCGCTTATGATAAACTCAATTAGTAAAAATACTGCTTCCAGAATGCCAAGATATTTTATTTTCACAGGAATAAAGAAAAATAATAATATTTCAAAATTGGGAAACATAATTGCAAATGCTAAATACAAAGATAAATTTAAAAACGTATTTGTTGCAAAGCCTGTGAGAAATCCGCCAATGAGAGTACCAATTATGCCAGTCAGATAATAAATATTAAATTTAAAACAGCCCCATTGTCGTTCTAATGCATTGCCAATTAGCCAATAAAAATATAACATGAAAATAATAAACAAAGGACTATTATCTGGCGGAAAAAATAGAAATGTTAAAACTCTCCAGATTTCTCCATGAAGAACTGCATCACGGTTAAAATATAATAGTGAACTTAAGCCATATTGATAATCTGGATTGGCACTTGTGAAAGAATCTAATAAAAAAACTAATGCCATGCCAAAGACAATAATTGACATCAAGTTAGGAATTGCATATTTTCCGAACTTTCGTTCTAATTTATTTAAAAACTGCATGATAATAAAAAACTCCTTTCTTGCTAATAAATTAAAAATATAGTAATTATTATTATACTGCAAAAAACAGGACTTGTCAATAATTAAGCTTAAATATTGAAAATTTGTCAAAATGCACAAAATACTATGCTAAAATAGGGCAATAAATCTGCTTTTTTGTGTCATTGTAATTTTATGCAATTCGTTGTATAATAATAAAAGATGTTTGTATTTTAATTTTAATTTTAAATTTTAAAGAATTGGAGGAAAATACATGAAATTAAAAAATATTTTTTTAACAGCTTTGACAGGCATAGTATTTCTGACTGCTATTCCAGATAAATCAGTCACAAAAACTCATGCAGTTAATTATGTTCCAAATGGAGCTGTAGCTTCTGTGACTGTTAATAACGAAACGTCTTATTATTATAATAATACAACTTCCGGCGGTGCAGAGGCAATGTGGAATACTGCCATGAAAGGCAATTCTGCCATGATTATTTTATATGAAGATTGGGTTTCTTCTTATGGGACAAGATTCGGCACAGGTGAGGGATTTGCCTTTGACGGCGTATTATGTGTGCCGTCCGGACATGAAATTACAATTGATTTAAACGGTTGTAGTATTAATCGTAATTTGGAATTTGCAATTGATAATGGCGAAGTGATTCATGTACAAAATGGTGGTATTTTAAATATTACAGATACTAATACAGAACTTGGCAATATTGGCAAAATTACAGGTGGTAATAGTTTAAACGGCGCAGGCGGTATTTATGTCGAAACAGGCGGTACTGTGAACATGTGGGGCGGTAATATCACAGGAAATCATACAGAATCTAGTGGCGGTGGTGTTCTGCTTGTCGGAGAAGAAAGCAATTTTAGTATGAGTGGCGGAACTATTTCAGACAATACTGCAAGCCAATGCGGTGGTGGTGTGGCTTTATCCGGCGGTAATTTAAAACTTGCCAATGGGACTATTTCCGATAATCGTGCGCAGTCCGGCGGTGGTATTTATGCACAAGCTGGTAAAGTCGAATTATTTGGAGGAAGTTTGACACAGAATATTGCTGTTCATGGTGGTGGCGTTCTTGTGAATAATACGGCTGAATTAGTGCTAAGAAGTAAAGCGTCTATTCAAGGCAATATCGCTTCTGGTGAAAATCGTTTGGGCGGTGGGATTCTTGCAATGTCATCTATGCCAATTCGTGTCAGTGGTAAAATTAGTATTATAGATAATAGTGCCGATGGCGTGCAGAGTAATCTTGTATTTTGGCAGGATTCTGAATCAGATACAGGTATTTCATGTTATTTACAAGATGCCGGTCTGGAAGAAAGTGCGAAAATTGGTGTTAGTTTATCTGGTAAATTAAAAAAAGCTGTATTTGCGCCGTCATGGACAGGTAAGAATGACTGTTTTATCTGTGATGCAATGGATTATAAAATAGAATCTCAAAATAATGACATGACACTTTGCAGAGTGACAAGCTATGCAACTGTAGTGGGAGATAAAACAATGCGCAGTATTATTGTAGTTGCTGTATTAGTCGCATTGGCATTTCTTGCAATTTTAGCTCTTGTATTCAAGAAAAGTAAAACTTCAGAAGAACAATCTAAAACTTCAGAAAAGAAAAAAGCAAAAGTCGCTAAAAGAAAATCTTCTAGTAAATAATGTAAAAATTTTGATATATGTATTAAAATTAACAACCGTTTTTCAGTTTGTATCTGAAAAACGGTTATTTATTATAAATCATTAAGATTCAGATTTTTTAGTAAATTTCTCCCACAGCTCTACGCATTTGAATTTAATTTCATATTGTTGAGGATATTCTAATAGTTCTACTGTTTCATCATCAAAATAATTTTCTGGTTCAGCAACTGGCAAACATAACGGCGGATACATCACACACCACCAATTATGACCCTCTGCGTTACCAATTAAAATTCTAACTGCGTCATAATTACCTGCTGGCATTGTAAAATTTTCATATTCTCTCGTGTCAAATTGCATGCTTACTAATTGTACTTGCACATCATCATAACAGCCTTGTTGTTCTAATGTATCTTTTGCAATTTTTTGAATCGTTTCTTGTTGTTCAATCGCTCTTGTTTTCATGTCTTCTAAACTCTCACAGCCTGCAAATAATAATTCAGATTGTTCTAATAAAGCGTCACGCACTTGTAATTTTAAATTCTGGTCTTGTTCAGAATCAGAATTTGCTAGAATATGCAATCTAAGTACATCTTGTTGTAAATTCTTTAATTTCTGGGAGAAATTTACAAAATTGCCAATAAAAATACTTGCGATTAATGCTAATGCCATTGCTGTTTCTAATTTTCTCATATTAGAAAACCTCCTGTAAATTTTCTTATTTACAGAATGGGAAGATTTTCTAGCTTTATACAAATAAAATGAAAAAAATTATAGATTTTATTTTTATAATTCTGTCACAGTATCAA
>CAMWHN010000194.1 GCA_947174085.1 uncultured Ruminococcus sp. | reverse complement strand
TTCTTAAAACATTTTAATATAATTCTAAGTTCACTATTTAAAATACGGGGAGTAACATTTCGAATTGATATAAATTTAGATATATTTGTTTTGAATAATGGACGCTGTTCATTCCAAGCTCTTAAAGCTTAGTCAATGTATGCATATATACTCGCTGGTGTTATACCGCCCTGTAAATTTGCCGTCCCTCCTTTTAGCGCTTCAATTAATTAATAATTGTGTAAATACACCATGACCATCTATTTCTATAGCACTCTCATTATTACGACTTGCTGTTAAAACTGTAACACCATTTCCAATTTCACTGATTTGATCATTATTAATCATATTACCAATTGCACCAGAATGACAACAGTCAAGTATTATGATTTTGTTTTTACTATTAGATTTATGGGCATAGTTTATTATCTCATTCATCGGAATCCCCAAATCGTTATAAGTAAAATCTGGAGTTACCACATAGCCTTCCAATTCATTTACAAATCCGTGACCTGAAAAATAAAACAATTCAATTTCATTATTACCATTAAATAAATTTTTAATTTCACGCCGCAAATCGTTTTTTGTAGCTATGTCTTTAATTAAATTAACATCGAAATTCTTTTCTCCTGAGCTGTGTCTTTTGAGTAATTTGGCTATTTCACAAGCATCATTTACACAACCTAATAATGAACTTATATTATAATTATTTATTCCAACCACTAAAGCCTTTCTCATTATACCACCTTATTTCTGATATAATTTATATTGCAATAAATTCAAAAGAAGATACAAAAGATATAATTTACTCAAGTAATTCATGTATCTTATATTTTTTGTTCAACTTATATGTTATGTACAAACCTTCGTATATAAAAATATGCATTTTCAATGAAAGGAAACAGATGAAAACAAAATGCCCAACACAGTCTTTGTAAATTTCTTTCTTCCAACATTTAGGCATAAGCTTTAAAGGTGGAAGTCAAACGCTCTGAAATATCCACCTTTAAGTTATGAAATTCCATAAATATAGTTTTAAAATGCTTTCCATAAGGATAGTCATGCGATAGCATCCTCCACTGGCATCCTGCACTTTTTATGTATAGTACTGCTTTTACCATATTTTCACAGGTTCTCAAGTTGAGAGTGCTTTCCTCTCATACCCGTGCCTTGCTATGTCATACTGAAATCACATGGAAATCTCTAAATCACATGGAACTAATTAATATTATCATCTATCCATGATTCTAACGAATCTTTTCTTTTAGCGATAACTGGAATATTAAGTGCCAAAATTTGTTGACTTGTATTATCTGTAATTTTTACGGCAACAACAGATTTTCCGATATTTATGGCATATTTTATCTCTTCAATGGACATTCCATTATTATTAGCAGGTCTATTTGAGCATACCACAACACTTGCATATTGAATCTGTTTTTGAATCTGTAGATCAACATTATATCTTTTATCAATGCTATCAAATGGAGAGCTGGATGGCACTGAATAATCTCTAACAATAAACTTAGTTCGATCTAATAAGTTACTTATTTCAGAATAATCATTATTATTCCATCTATGGGGTATAAAAACATTAATCATCATTTTTCCTCCTAAAAATTATATAATATTTTTTCTTACAAGATTCCAGTAATGCTGACCCTGAGCTGTTAGTTTACAAGACTTGTGATTAATTGCAGCATAATACATATGTTCAGCACCGACTGGAATAACCAAATTAAGCTTAACATATTTTTGAAGAATTTTAAAAATAGCTTCATGCTCTCTATTAATTTCTTTAATGTCTGCTTCATGCTTATCTGGCTCATACGTTGGATCTAAAGCAAACTCTTCATATGGAGTGGGAAAAATTTCTGTAATCCGTTGTAATTCCGTAATTTCAATGGGTGGCGAATTTCTTCTTAGAGATACAAAAGTTTTAATATTTGCTTTAAAAACTGGTCGCTGATCCCATCCACCGAGAGAACGATCGATATAAGAATAGATGCTTCCCGGAGATACTTCTCCGAGCAAATTCATAGCCCCACCATAAAGTGCTTCGATTAAAAGTGTTGTAAATACACCATGCCCATTTTCTTCTGATGAGTATTGTTTTTCATCACATGCAGCTAGAATAGTAGTGCCACTTTTCAACACTGAATAGTTCTGCATCTCCGTAGAACTTGCAGCAAACCCACTATGGCAACTATCCAAAATTACAACTTTGTTTTTTGCCTTTGACTCAGACACAATTCCCATTACATCATTAAGGGATAACCCATCATCTGCACGTTTAACTTCACTTGTACATAAATATCCACCCAATGAATCATACGAACCATGTCCTGCATAGTAAAAGACAGCTATTTCAGAATCATCTTTAAAAAGTTTATGAATGGCATCTTTTAAATTAGCTCTAGTAATATAAGATTTTTCACTGGTTGCACACATTATCTGTGTTTGGAAGTTTAATGTTCCATCTCCATTGCGTTCCAGAGCAGATTTCACCGCATTGGCATCATTAACGCATCCATGTAAGTCACTAGCAAATTGATAACTATCAATTCCAACACATAAGGCTTTTCTCACAGGTTTAATCTCCTTTCTAATAGTCCATCTTTGATTATAACAGAAGATAATATACTATTATCCGCTGTTGACATGCTACTGTTTCGACACCTTTCGACAATTAAACGTACAAAAATATGAGACAGATAAAACTATCCAAAGAATAGATAATCGCATGTTCATAGTGGAACATAAACATACATTGGTATGATATAACTGGCTTACATCATAATAATCTATTAATATTTCCTGTGCTAACTTGTTGTTAATATGACCTTTATTTTTTCAACGAGCTGGGGTATTCTGACCTGTCTTGTACCCTGATGGCGGCTTATATCAGTCAAACTACTGTTTGAACATTCAAAATTGTGGATTCTGGAGCCAACAGGTGAATTAAACCCTGCAAAATATCTATCAGTTATTTTATCAACTTTTATATGTTACCCAATGGATGCAGTTTCATTTATGAATACTGCTGAAAATATCGTTCTCGGTTTGCTAATCAGACTACTTTTAGTGGTGTAACAGATACATTCCTTCTATCACTTTTTAGGTATCCAAACACTGTTTGAAGTGTTGGAATTGCTTTGTGTTTTCCAAAAGCTTTCTTTTGCGTAATGCTCGCATGTCACACGGTAGTAGCATTCACTCCGTTCCAATGCGATGATATAATTGGAAAGTCCATAGCTAGCAGCATTATAAGCGAGGAAATTCCCTGCATTCCATTCATCATACCAGTGTTCATTGTCATAGCTATACTGTACAATCAGGTCTCTTATCCCGATTTCCTCCATATAATAGGGAGCAAATGTTTCTGCATTCACGCACAGACTACCATTATAATTGCTGACACTAAGGACATAATAATTTACAAGTCCTTCATAATGTGCTTCTACTATTTCTGTGCAGGGTTCTTCTACCTCTGTAGCATTCACAGAGATGGAATGAATATTACATAATAGCAGATTTAACATACAAAACAGAGAGATTATTTTTTTCATAAAGATCTTTCCTCCAATCATTTCATAGAATTAATTATATGATTTACTTCTTCCTGTGATAAACCTTGCGTGAAAATAGCCATCATCAAAGTATCTATATAATAAACAACTGTATACTGCTTATCTTTCTGTTCTTCTGCTAAAATTGCAGGCTTATCATTGATTTTAATTTCACTCAAACGATGCTCAACATTGGAAAATTTTGCACTACTCATACTTTCCTCATCCTCAAACAGTTCATAATTAAAAGTAATAGTCTGTTTGGCATTTTTCTGGTTTCTAAAAGTAAAGCTAATGTACTTTGAAAATGATGACATATCTCCATGATGACACACTGTCAGCACATAGTCTTTTGGCAGATAATGAGGTGTTTCTGGATAAACCCCATATTTAGCACATTCTGCAATCATTCCATAAGGATCATCCAATGTTACTGGAAGCTGAATGATTTCTTCGGAAGAAACTTCATTAGAAGCAAGGAAATCAACCGAGAAGTCATTATCAGCAATATGTACAATAAACGAAAATACGTTCATATTAAATGCAGATACCGTAATGATATTCATGACAAACAACATAACAGCAACACTTACAGAAGTGAAAATAACACGCATTTTTCGTGTAATTTTCCTTTTCGGACTTGCTTTACTTTTGACTTCCGAAAGCCACCGTTGCATTGAAGCTTCCACCTGTGCCTCTGTTCTCATCAGTTCAGTATACATTTGTGTAAGTTCTCCAATTTTGTCGTAATCTCTTTTCTTAGCAGGCTTTTTTAGTTCTTCATCTAACGCCCTGTTTATCTCCCGAATGAATTGCTCTTTCAAATCCGTATTCAGGAAATCATTCCATGCATCTCTCATAAAAATTTCCTTTCTTATACATATACCGTCTAAAATTAAGCATTTTCTTACATTGAAACTTTAATTTTGTATAAATCGACAAAAAATAAAAATTTAATATCATTTAATTGTTTGATTTTTCCAAATATTTCATTATCTTATTTTTAATTCT
>CAMWHN010000193.1 GCA_947174085.1 uncultured Ruminococcus sp. | reverse complement strand
GTGTATATCGTTTTTCTGGGAATGATGCACAAGATAAAGTTATGATGAAAATACAAGAGCTAAATAATGATAGTAATGTTCATGGAATTATTATACAAAGTCCTCTACCTCAAGGTTTTATTAACGAATTATTAAATAGTTTTAAAAATGATTTTATAAATATAGAAAGCAGTTATTTAAAAGAAGAAACACTTATTGAAAATATAAAATTTAAAGAAAATGCTGATAGGAAAACAAGAGAATATTTTCAAAATAATTTTTAGGAGGACATAAAATGATTAATAATGAGGATTATGCAAAGCTTACAATAAAATCAGAGAAAGAAACAAAGGGACAAAGAGGATTAAATTTACCTTTAACCACTGTTAAGCCTCCTATGCCACCAGTAAAACCACCCAAAAAAGAAAATAATAATAAAAATACATGAAAGCTTTTCTGAAAGGAGATAAATCATGAAGTTTTACTCTACAACCTAGGATGAAAAAATTATAAGTATTTATATCACATAAGAAAGAAGATTCTCATACTGCTATGTTGGTAAAAAAGCATTTGAGAGGAAAATGTAGAGGTATATTTGGATTTACTTGATAAAGAAATATCCAAAGGCGGCAGAAAAGAAGCTCGTAAGAAAGAGCAAATAAATTTGTATTGTGAATAATATAATGGATTTAAAAGTGAGAATGCTGAATTTTATAAACAATTAAAAAAGGAATTAGGTAAAAAATGTAAGTTTTAATTAATATAGACATACATATTAAATTATGTAGAAAAACTTAATGCAAATTTATTTTAGAGACTTTAAGTAAAATAGTTTGATAAAGTGAGGATAATATTATTATGAAAGAGTATAATAGTTTAATTATTGAAGAAGTAGAACGTTTGATTAAGGAGCGAGGATGGGAAAAATTTCATACACCTGGGTATCTTGTCAGTGCATTGTCTGTAGAATGTTCTGAACTAATGAATGAATGTCTTTGGCATACACCAGAAGAAATCAACAAAATGTTTCTTGCACACGATCAAAAAATTGTAAAAGAGCTGGCAGATATAGCCATTAATTATTATTCTATTATTCGTTATTGCAGTTTGGATGTTGATGAAATTGTTAAAGCTAAAGTAAATGAATTACTAATGAGATATGAACATTTAGACAAGGGTGATCATAGATGAAAGATGATAATATTGATATTTCTCTTTGGGATAATTTAGGCGAAACATATTGGATGCATAGAAATGAAAAGCAAAAGTGGGTGCATAAATACATATTATTTCCAGCAATTAATAATATATTAAATCAAAGTAGCTTTGAATCTTTGCTTGATTATGGCTGTGGTGATGGTGAATTGCTTCAATATTTATCTACTAAATATATCAATAAAACTTTAGTTGGATTTGATCAGTCAAAGCAAATGAGTAGTATCGCAAAAAAGAAACATCCTAATCTTGTCATAAAAAATACTCTAATGCATTCTACTTACGATTTTATTTGTATGAATATGGTCATTCAGGATATCAGGAACCCTTTGAATTTACTTGTAGAATTGAGAGATTTTTTAAAAGATAATGGCAATATAGTGATAACCTTGCCACATCCAATTTTTTCTTTAATAGAATCTCAACATCTAACAACGTCTAGAATTGTAAAAAATAAAAAAGGCTCCAAGGGAATATATCGTTACTTGGATGAGGACTATGAAGAAGTGTATTGGAATGCCAACTCAAGTAACTTTACTAAACTTTATAATAGAACTTTTTTTACATATAGTAAAATGTTTGAAAATGCAGGATATGTTATAAAAAATTTGTTTGAGCCAATGCCAATCAACGATGGAATTTGTGAACCAGATATGTACGAACTTTTTGTATCTATTCCAAAATTAATTGTTTTTCAGCTACAATAATGTATGGACGGTGTTACATGAATAAGTGTATATTGAAATATCAACTAAATTGTTCTTCCTGTGAATTTAAAAAACTCTATCAGCTTTACCATATTAAAGAAACTTCAGATTGTGAAATATCATTGGTTAATCTAGCGATAGCTTTATGTGATAGATTGTCAGAACGAGCCGCAAAGAGGGAAATATATAATGCTTTTATTCTATTATCACAATTTCCTTTAACTTATTATATTTTAGCCCCTAAATTATATATGCAATTATGTTCGGCAGCAATATTTGCAAATATTGCATTAGGCAATTTTGACGATAATGTAGTTCATAAGATATTAACTTATTATGAAATTGCTTTAAACTTTTCAAAAAAAAATCATAATGTAACTGAAGAGGATTATCTTACATCAAGATCTGACTATTATCTCGCTCACTTTCAAGTACTTCAGCTTCAAAGAAAAGTAAAATTGTATAATGAGGTCGATCAAATTTACCAAAAAATTTGTTCACAATACGTAGAATTGAAGAAAATCCATTTACGTCTTCATGCTCAATGGACAGCCTCACTGTATTTATTGGGCAAGGAAACTAAAGATAACAAATTAAAAAATAAATCCAAAAGTGAAATTTATTCTTTATTTGAAAATTTAAATATAGATAAACTTACACCATTTCATTATTTTACTTTGGCTAAATTATTGGAACATTATACTGAGATTGGAACATTTTCCTCTGCTGAAAGTGGTATTAAACTACTTAATAATTTCTTGGATAAAAGTTTAGAAGATAAATATGTATTATCATTAGATGAAGCTGTTAATAAAACAATATTTCATAGGGATGCTTATAGAGCACTTAAAATGATTGGAGACGAAAGATGTGCACAACATCTTAGTTTAGCCAAAAATATATCTGACGAATTCTGTTTGATTGATCAACAAATAAAAATATCCAAAATAGAATCAGAATGGCAAAATACTCAACTAAAAAAAGAAAAATTAAAAGACAGAGTGTTTATTTTTATACGACATAGTTCTACAAAAAATCATTATAATTGTAAAAAACCATATATATTTATAAGCTATGCTCACAAAAATAAGGAATTAATAAAAAATGATATATTGATATTTCAAAAGAGAAAATATAATTATTGGGTAGATTTTGAAAATATAGATGGAGGGCGAAATTGCAGAGAAAATGATTGGACAGAAAAAATAAATCCCATTCTTGATAATCCTCTATGTATGGGTATTATCGTATATTGTAGCAAAGAAGGCATGAAATCATCTAAAGGTGCTTTATTTGAGGCAGAATGGATTTTAAAACATGAAAAGGATTTTTTTCTTTTTTTAATAGATTTTGATAATAATATTGTACCAAAACAGATGGCTGATTTAATTGTAAACGGAATCAATGAAATTGACCCTCAATATAAAATTCGAATTTCAAAAGCTTTTGGATACATTTTGCAAGCAGATCTCGATGACGATAGATTTTCATATTATCATTGTAAAGATGACAGTTCTCACTTAAAATATAATGATTTTTTAAAATGGATTGACAAGACAATAAATTAAAGAGTAGATACAATATTGAGTATTCTTTTCCTTGGTTCAAAGAGTATGCCGAGAAATATAATAGGAGATTAGGAATTGAAGATGGATTTGGACAATTGGCTGTTAGACTAACACTTCCTCAAATTATCTTTTAGGTTTAAGTGGGAATAACATTCGGACGAAAAAGAAGTGAAAGAGTATATGGAGATTATTCGTTCTACCGCTTAAAGGTATTCTCCATAGAGAAAATTTGATAATGTTGCAAATATTTTAAATAGTGTTAAATTTACAATCTAGTAAAAATACTCCATTATAACTTATAAAAAAACGATAGCTTTTCAAACTGTAAAAATGCACCTCCAACGCACAAAGGGGGGCATTGTATCAAAATTGCAGTCTTTAGCCAGAAAAATCCCGTAAACACGTTGTTTAAGGGATTTTATTTTTACTTGTACAACTTAAAATAATGCTTCATACCCTTACTATATCCTTACGAAGTTTAAGAGTTAAGGATAATAAACGTAAGTTCGACAGAAAAAGTCAATCAAGTAGACATAAAAATTCCTTTGACATATCGGGAGAAGAACAGATAGAGGGCTTTTTAGGCAGAAAGGAGTAAGCCGCCAGTGCAGAAACCAGATTGACAAGGAAATTGGTGACACTACGATGTCTGGAATGCTCTATATCACAGATATTCTTGAGGAAATCATTGACGGATTCAATGACAGCACGCTTACGGAGCATCAATCTGTCCTGCAAATCCATCAGTTTATTCTTCCTATTTTTCTTTGCCCTGGTGACAAGGGTAATATCTTTTTCCAGCAGTTTTTCAAACAACTTCTGAGAAATATATCCCCTGTCAGCAAAGAGTTTTCCAAATATTTCTTTTGTCAGTGAATCCATCACAGCTTCGTTTCTGTCATCTATATTGCCCGAAGTAAGGCAGTAAGACAGAATCTCTCCTTCATCATTGATAATCAAATGTAATTTGAAACCATAGAACCACCCCATGGAACTTTTACCTGTTTTCGCATATTCACTGAAAACACGATGACTATGTATTCTGTGATTATTACATACTTTCAAAGATGTGGAGTCAATAAAAGATATTCCTGAGCACTTGCCAAAACGTGCTTTTATGGTGTATAATAACAGTGGAACAAGTGCAAATTTCATTATTTC
>CAMWHN010000192.1 GCA_947174085.1 uncultured Ruminococcus sp. | reverse complement strand
GTCTGTAATAATACTTGCAATGCAATATCTGATTTATTAAATTTTAAACAGCATTTTGCAAGGTTTTGACAAGCTGTGATTTTATTTTCTATCCAAGCGTCAGGCTGTTTTAAAAAATTAATATAAAATTTAATTGCTTTTTTATATTTTTCATGATAAAATAATTCCTTGGCATAATAAAAGTTATCTCGTGTGCTAAGCGTTTGATTTTTAGATAATAAACTTTCTAAAATTCTTAAATTTCTGTCAGCATCATTGACATATAATTTTTTATGTAAAATTGCCGGTTTTTCATAAATAATATTACCAGAAGGCGTAATTGTCTCGTGAACAGCTCCAGACCAGTTAAAATTTTTAGAACGTTTCAAAATTCTTTCTCTGTAATAGGTAAATATTGGGTTTTCCTGTTCGTCAAAAGCGATATGATACGGCAACATGACAACATCAGCAGTTAAATTTTGTTTTAATTCTAATAATTGTTCTTGGCATTCAGGGCTAATGACATCATCTGCATCAAGCCACATCTGATAATCCATAGTTGCTTTAGAAAATGAAAAATTTCTGGCAGAAGCAAAATCATCTTGCCAAATATAATCATAAATTTTATCTGTATATTGCATAGCAATTTGTTTTGTATTATCCTGTGAACCAGTGTCAATAATAATTATTTCATCAGCAATATTTTTCATACAAGCAAGACAGCGAGCCAGTACACGTTCTTCATTTTTGACAATCATGCATAAACTAATTGTTGCCATAAAAAAACCCTTTCTGATATTAAAATTATTATTTTAGTATTATCTTATGTGAAAAACTTGTCAAGTGTTATTTGTTTATTTTCAACAAATAATTCTATTTTATTTGGCAATAATACAGAATTATTTTAGATTTTTTATTTTAATGCCAATATATTTATGATTCAGTTGTTATATTAATAGTTGCTTTAAATTTATAAAAATTCGTAAAAAGACTGAAAATGTTTGTTGACAAATTTTTAAATATCTGTTACAATGGACATAGTGCTGTATTTTTTAGTTTTATATGAAAAAAAAGTTAAAACAGCACAATGCGATAATCAAGCAAAATAGGAATCAGCATGCTATCAACTTGAAGATAATGCTGATATGTAGGTGATGATGGTGCCGAATTTACGCCTTTGGAGTGTTATCTCAAACGTGAGTAGTGCTGATTTCTGTCAGGTCGAAAACGGACACGTTGAATAAGGAAGTAAACTTTATAAATTTTTGAATATTTAAAAATAATTATAAAGTTTTCACATCAGTAGAAGAATTTTCTTCTGAAAAAATAAAAATCGGAGGCGTTATTATGCAAATTGAAAAACAGTTTGGCATCGGAAACAGGTTTGATAAAATTGCTGTGTTAATCCCCTGTTATAACGAAGCTAACACAATTGAAAAAGTAGTAAAAGATTTTCAGGAACAACTTCCAGAAGCTGTGATTTATGTCTATGATAATAATTCTACAGACAATACAGCAGAAATTGCCAGAAAAGCCGGAGCTATTGTCCGACAGGAGTATCAGCAAGGCAAAGGCAATGTAATTCGGCGTATGTTTCGGGAAATTGATGCGGAATGTTATCTCATGGTAGATGGAGATGATACTTATCCGGCAGAACATGCAAGAGAATTATGTTTACCTGTACTGGAAAAAAATATGGATATGGTGATTGGAGACAGATTATCTTCCACATATTTTAAAGAAAATAAAAGACCGTTTCATAATTTTGGGAACAGCATAGTTCGGTATTGCATTAATCATTTTTTTCATTCGGATATTAAAGATATTATGACAGGTTATCGGGCATTTAGTTTTCATTTTGTGAAAACATTTCCCATATTATCCAAAGGCTTTGAAATCGAAACAGAGATGAGCATTCATGCAATTGATAAAAATATGGCAACAGAAAATGTTTTGATTTATTACAGAGACAGACAAGAGGGAAGTGAATCAAAATTAAATACCTATTCTGATGGCTTTAAAGTTTTATTAACAATTGCAAGATTATATAAAAATTATAAGCCCATGCGATTTTTTAGTTATATTGCTATTATTCTTGTGATTATTGCCGGTATTTTCTTCTGTCCAGTGTGGATAGATTATTTGCATACGGGACAAGTTGCAAAATTTCCAACGCTTATAGTTTGTGGCTTTATGTTTCTATCTGCATTAATTTCTTTCTTTTCTGGCATGATTCTAAGCTGTATTGTGCAGAAAAACAGACAAGATTTTGAAATTTGCCTACAACGTTCTGATGAACGTTACAAAGCTCTTATCAAGGAAAGGGGACAAAATTCATGAATACTTCTAAATATCAAAAATCTTTAATATTTCTTTCGTCTCTTCTAACAGGTAT
The DNA here is from genome assembly GCA_947174085.1 of uncultured Ruminococcus sp. GTDB lineage: Bacteria > Bacillota > Clostridia > Oscillospirales > Ruminococcaceae > UBA3855. Next base: position 2,268 of record CAMWHN010000192.1, on the reverse strand, counting down.
GGCATTTACCTATTATTTAGGATTAACAACGTCTAATATGTTTGCACTGTTTTTCTTAATTTTATTATATCCGTTTTATCAAAAAGCCTTTGCGATTCGTGATAAAAATATTTCATTAGCTTCCGCATGTTGCAGTTTAATTTTAACAGCATTTTGTTTTTTGGCGAAATGTCGTTTTATCTGGGAAGAATCAGGAACAAAATATCTAAAAACAATAGTTTATATCACAGGATTTTTCTTATTCTTCATGGCAGTTTGCATCAATTTATACAAAAAAATTCTTGTTACAGATTTAAATATTCCATGTTCTGTACCTACTCGCAAACGAAAATTATTAGTTTTTTTTGGCACAATGGGAATTTTATTGCTTGCTTGGTTGCCGTATTTTTTATATTTATTCCCTGGGGACGTAACAACAGATTCTAATCAAGAAATGCGTCAAGCTGTTGGATTACAAGATTTGTCAAATCATCATCCAATTGCACATACGTTTATGATTAAAATTTTCTATTCACTAGGACAAGTTTTATTTCATGGCGATGCAACGCTATCTGTAGCGACTTACAGTATTTGTCAAGCAATTTTATTATCTGCGTCTTTTGCATATCTTATTTTAACGCTTTATGAAGCCGGTTTAAAACAATCTGCACTTGTGATTACAATTTTATTTTATGCCATTCCGGCATATCATGGAACTTATAGTGTTACCATGTGGAAAGATATTTGGTTTGGTGGCATTATGCTAGTGCTTGCGGTTACTTTATGGCGAATCATGGTATATTGTAAAACAGGTACAAAAAAAGTTCCTAAATTTGAACTTATTATGCTTTTTATTTTTAGCATTGCAACATGTTTGTTCCGAAGCAATGGCTTATATGCATTTGTATTTTTATTATTATTTTTATTTATTTATTTTCTACCAAAAAAACAAATGCAAATTCTGATTACTGCAACAACTGCATTAATTCTTGCTGTGATTATCAAAAATCCTGTTTATCAAGCATTGCATGTCACACAGCCTGACATGATAGAATCTTTGTCGATTCCTGCACAGCAAATCGCTTGCACAATTCGAGATGGTGGTGAACTTACTGATGAACAACAGGAATTATTATCACAAGTTGTAGATATTTCGCAAGTTCCAGTACGTTATGCACCACAGATTTCTGATTCTATTAAAAATCTTGTGCGTGAAACAGATAATCAAGAATTTATTAAAACACATAAATTTGAATTTTTAAAACTTTGGATAGATTTAGGCTTAAAATATCCAAAAAGCTATTTATATGCCCATCTTGACCAGACTTATGGATATTGGTATCCAGACGTACAGTATTGGGTTTATGCCGGTGAATTTTCAACAGCTGGTTTTGATATGGCAAAAGAAAATAAATTATCAGAAAATAGCAGTACTTCTATGAACAATTGGCGAGAGGCTTATAAATCTTATCCGTATTGGGGATTACTTTGGAGCATAGGCTTAACAACATGGCTAGTTATTTTTATGGCAGGAGCTGTTTTTGTAAAAAAAAGAAAATCATTTTTATTAGTTTACATGCCAATGATAGGTGTTTTTCTTACGCTTATGATTGCAACACCTGTTTTTGCAGAATTTAGATATTATTACTGTGCATTTACAACAATTCCGTTATTATGCTTAATACCATTTTTAAAAGAAGAATATTTTATGGAAAAAATATCAAAAAATTCAGAAACACTAGAAACACCAGAATATGAAAATCTTGAAATAGAAAATATTGCATTTACAGGATTTCAAGACGCTGATTTTACAGCAAAATATGAAACTTCAAATATTCATGCGAGTGAGATAACACAAGATGAAAATTAATTTTATTCGTCATGGTGCAACCGCCGGAAATTTACAAAAGCGATATATTGGCATAACAGATGAAGCTCTATGCGAACAAGGCATATTAGAATTATTAAAATTAAAGCCTATGTTAGAACAAAGTAATTTAATTATTACAAGTCCTATGTTACGCTGTATACAGACTGCGAATATATTATTTCCGGAACAAGAAATAAAAATCTGGGAAGATTTTCGGGAATGTAATTTTGGTGAATTTGAAAATAAAAATTATCTGGAATTATGTGATAATTTAAATTATCAAAACTGGATTGCTAGCAATGGTACAGCTTGTTTTCCAAATGGCGAATCTCCAGAAAAGTTTAAATTAAGAACACTAAAAGCTTTTGAAAAAGTAATAAAAATTTATCATGAAAATATAAGAATTAGTGCACATGGCG
>CAMWHN010000191.1 GCA_947174085.1 uncultured Ruminococcus sp. | reverse complement strand
TTTTCTATTTTACTCCTTTTTTCTTCTCTTGTCAAGGTTTTCGAACAGGTCTAATATATCCGACTATGATACAGTTTTTATTGGTTATCCTATTTGGTGGGGTGATATGCCAATGATAGTTTATCACTTTTTAGAAAGCTATGATTTCAGTGGAAAGACAGTAATACCATTCTGTACCCATGGCGGAAGCGGACTTTCCAGAATGGAAGGCACAATCACTGATATTACCAGTGCTCCTATGACAGAAGGTCTAGCTATTTTCGGAGAAACAGCACAAATTGATCGGGAACAGACAGAGAAATCTGTAACCGAGTGGCTTAGCAGTATTGGATTTAATGAATCCAACAGCTGATAAAAAAACATAATGAAAATCGAAACAATTTCTAAGATATACATTGATATAGCGATGATTATTTTTCTATTGCTTTTAATGTCATATTCTCTAACTTGTTTTAAAGATCCGTAAGTGGAATGAAAAAGAATAAATTATTTATAGTTTTAGCAATTGATACAACAAGTCCTAAAATCAATATAGTATTTACAGATAAAGATACTTCTTCGGAAGGAATTTATTATAAAGCTTTCAAAGGCGTTAGCAGAATATCAGCAAAAAATTAAATTTCATAAGAAAAGCCTATCGAACGTGAAGTCACGATTCTGATAGGCTGTTTTTGTTTGGACTGTCATACCTGAAAAGGTCTGGCAGTCTTTTATTCTTGCAGAAATATGAAAAAATTATGCGAAAATATTGAAAAAAAATGAAAGTCTGACAGATACGACCTGTTCCAATAGAATACTCTGTCAGGAAATATTATGATATATTTGTGCTTAGGCATATCAGGAAAATTTTGCTGATATATGATATACCTATTTCACGTCTGAAACGCATTAGGAACGAGGATACAGAATTGTCGTTTTGCTGAACAGCAGAACGACAGGAGTAGACTTGTTTCTGTGCGTTTTTTCTGTGTCCCTTCCTTTGTTTCGGAAGAAAGGACACACCATGTTTTTATACCAGAAGTGGCTTTGTATCGCCGCAAAATACCCTTAATCCTCCATTTGATTCACGAAAAGCGAAAACGAGAATTAAATGGAGGAAAAGCAATGCTTTATTTTGAATTCAACCGCACAGGCGGAAAAGAAAAGTACATCCCGATGACGGAAGAAGCCTTTCAGCAGGCACTGACACAGGAAGGGCGTTATTTCATCAGATACGAGGGAGAGAATTATGTGCTGGAAAGCACTGAACAGGAGTTCAAAAAATTTCGCAAAGACAAGAATCACTCTGAGTATGTACAGAAGAATGCTGATGGCAGAAAAGTTGTTCCGCTGTCTTTGGATACGGACGAAATCGAATGCTATGATAGTATCAGCGACGTTAGAAGCGTATTCCATAACGGCGATAATACGCCTATGGACGAAGCTGTGCTGAACAGGTTGGAAAAGACTGACAAATACAGAATGTTGTACAAAGCAATGAAACAGCTCAAACCAGATGAACAGTATGTGATTCTGAAAATCTTTTTCATGAACAAAAGGCAGAGTGATGTAGCTAAAGAGATGGGCATTGAAAGGCAGCATCTGCATTACAAATACCGGACTGCTCTTCGGAAACTGAGGGAGTACCTGGAAAACAGTAACTGATTTTTTTACAAAAAAATTCCAATAAAAAGTGCTTTTAATTGTTAATAACGCTGAATTTCAAAATAATTTTCTGAAAATCTTTTTACAAACGCTGTTTTTTTCGCCGTACCTTATGAGGGAGGTATAAACAGTCACTGCCACTGCTCCCAAAATGCAGCTTGAAAATTGAATATCAGCACTTCAGTACGTCATCCCCTGATGGAGAACACAGTTCACCAGCCAGAATCTCATGCGCCATGATATCCTGCACAGCATCCGCTGTGTTTGTCTGCGGACAGTAAAAGGACGAGCGAGAAAACATGTGTGATTCAGCAGAGCAGTACCAGTTTTGTATGGCAATGAAAGTCGGGGATGGATACTTCTGTAAAAAACAGCTCAGGCTTTGTCACCTGAGAGGCTTGAAACCTATGCGGACAGAAAGGTTCACTGTCCGGCTGAAGAAGCTCCTTTTGGCGGAGGGGGCAGGAGAAATCCTGTCAGAGAATTTCCGTCACCTCTGAACAATATACAAAGGAAAGTGCGATAACGGAGAGTTATCGTGAAACTGCCTGAACAGGGCAGTCACAAGCAAAACGACATGAGGACTGTTCTGCTTTGTCGGAACAGTCCCTCATATATAAAATTGGAGGTATCATTTTATGAAAATCAGAGCAAGACCCAGACGGGGAAATGTATTTCTGATTCATTGCAGCGATGCAATCGGTTCGGAACGGGATGGTATCAGACCAGCGGTTGTGATTCAGAACGACCACGGCAATCGTCATTCGCCGACTACGATTGTGGCAATGATAACATCACAGAAGAAAAAGAAGATGCCTGTCCATGTGAAACTACATAGTCCGGAACTGAAGAAAAATTCCTGTGTCCTGCTTGAACAAGTCAGAACGGTGTCAGTAAACAGGCTCGACAAATATATCTGTACATTGGACAAATCCGAAATGTCAGAAATCAACAAGGCACTGAAAATCAGTCTTGAAATTTAATTTATGAGGAGATGAAAACATTGGAAATAGCAAAATATCCGCTTGAGAAAGCCGTAAAGCAATTTTTTAATAAAGCAGTCAACATGCATGGTTATCAAGTACGGAACGGTCAAAACGAAATGGCAATGGAAGTCAGCAAAGCAGTCACAGAGAAAAAGCCTCTTGCTGTAGAAGCAGAAGTTGGCATTGGAAAGTCCTATGCTTATCTTGTGCCTGTATTGATCCAGTATTTCAGAGAACGGAAACAAGTCATCATAGCGACTTCAACCATTACCTTACAGGAACAGCTGTACAGAGATGCTGAAAAAGTTATGGAGCTGCTCGGAGTCAATGCAGAAATTATTCTTGCCAAAGGCATGAAAAATTATCTGTGTATGAAACGGCTCAGTAATTTCCGCAGACGGTCGGACAATCTGTGCTTAAAAGTTTTATGGAATTGGGCAGATGCCGGACGGCAGGACAGGACACAGATTCCGCTGAATCTGGAAAATGCGGTCTGGAATAAGCTGTGTGTCTGTAATTTTGGAAACCGTCACTGTCAGCAGTGTGCCTTTATCAGCAAGTGTATTTACAGTCAGATGCGTCGGAAGTTGCTGAACGGTAATCAGATTGTGATTTGCAATCAGAATATGCTGGTTTCTCATCTTGTCAATGAGCAGTTCGAAAGACGGATATTCAGCAAGAGCATCAGCACAATTATTGTGGACGAAGCACATAATTTAGAGCCGAGATTCCGTGACGCATTCAAACAAAATTATACCAAGCATGAACTGATACAGGCAGTCAAAAAATGTACGAAATACAGTCGCATCAAAAATTCCAACAAGATTGCTGAAACTGTTAAAAATGATATTCTGCGGTTATTCCAGAACTTCAGATCACAAATCAATTTACAGCAGAAACAGGCTGATGGCGATATGACAGCTTTTTTCTTTCAACAGAACAGTGAAACCAATACTCTGATGCGAAGAATCCGAAAAAATGTGACTTTGCTTGAGAATGAAGACGAACTCTCAGAAATATATTATTTTTTTCGTGAAGTCATGAACGCTGACAAAAAACAGATTGTCTGGCTGGAAAAAGAGCCTGAAATTCATCTGTGTGTCTGCAAAAAAGATATTCGTCCGGATATTTCCGAACTTCTGTTTTGTGACAGAAAATGCACAATTCTGACATCTGCGACCATATCGAACAGCGGGGATTACAGTTATTTTCTGAACTGCATTTCTTTCCCGAAAAACGGCATCATTTCAAATCCAAAGAAATCACCATTTGATTATGACAACAAAACAATTTTGTATTGTTCTACAGCACTGCCGATTCCGAATCCGGAACAAAGAACGGAATATCGTCAGAAATCTGTCCCGGAAATTCTGAAACTTCTTGAAATTACAGACGGCAGAACACTGATTTTGTTTACATCCAGAAAAGATATGGATTATGTCTATACAAAACTGAGTAATCTGCATCTGCCTTATAAAATTCTGAAGCAGAATATTTCTTTTTCTCAGGAACACCAGCTTGAAAAATTCCGGAATGATGTGAACTCTGTGATACTTGGCACAGGAACATACTGGGAGGGCATTAATATCGAAGGTGAAAGCCTGTCACAAGTAATAATCTACAGACTTCCCTTCCCTGTTCCTGACCCAATTCTCGAATATAGAATGTCACAGACACAGCACCCGGTTACAGATGTGGCTGTTCCGGAAATGATTATCAGACTCCGGCAGGGTGCAGGGCGGCTGATTCGTTCCGAAACGGATAAGGGCATCGTTTCGATTCTTGACCCAAGAATCAGCAGTCAGAGCCGCAAAAGCTACAGAGCCTCTGTTCTAAATTCTCTGCCAATTAAGAACAGAACCGAAAATATCGAAGAAATTCGGATATTCTAGGATACAACCACAATAGGAGGCGAGATAGTATGAAAAAATACGGACAGGCTGAATTCATGATGCATGTAATCCGAGTATTTATAGACGAAAAATGTTCACATCTGACAAAAGAACAGAAAGAAAAAA
>CAMWHN010000190.1 GCA_947174085.1 uncultured Ruminococcus sp. | reverse complement strand
CATCACTACAGCATAAATGCCAATAACAGCCCAATTGCCACGTCTAAAAAATGGCAATACTAGCCCATTCAGATAACTTTCATACCAAGTATCAGCAAATTGTAATGTCAATATACCTAATAACAGCAAATCTGAAAAAAAGGCAATAATATGCTTATATTGTTCCCAATTATGTTTACTATACAAAACCAATGCCCTTTCTTTGAGATGTCAATTTTTTCTAAAACACCCTAGTATTATTATAACAAACTAGAATAAAACTGTCAATAGATTAGATTAATTTAAAAAAAAAAGACCGTCGAAACGGTCTGATTATTTCATGTCAATATATTTCCAGTAGGCTTTTAAATAAACACAACCAGAAATCACAGTTAATATTACAGAAATCCAAACTAATGCACCGCAAACAATTTGCATGATACTATCTGCTTTTATCCAAGAATCTCCTGAATTGCTGAAAATTTCTAAAATTGCCAACCAAAGCAACATCACAGAAATAGCAATCATAGTAAAAGCAGTTTTTAATTTGCCCCAGATACCAGCCGGAACAACAATGCCTTTTTCTGCGGTTACTAATCTTAAACCGGAAACAGTAAATTCTCTTGTCGCTATGATTATAATAATAATGCCATTAATTGCAAATTGACTCACATCGGCAAGTACTGCTAATGCCGATAATACTAAAATTTTATCTGCCAAAGGGTCTGCAAACTTCCCGAACGTTGTAATTAAATTATATTTTCTGGCAATTTTGCCGTCTAATGCGTCCGTAATAGATGCTATGGCAAAAATTAGCAATCCTATTGTAAAATGCAAGGGGAAATTTACATACATACAGAGCATAAACACGGGAACTAAAATAATTCTCAAAAGTGTTAGCTTATTGGGCAGATTCATTGCTAATCACCTCACCAAGCAAATCATAATCTAAAATATCTGTAATTTTGACTTGTACATATTCGCCGATTTGTAATTTTTTTTCAGAACTGAAAAATATTTTTCCGTCAATATCAGGCGCATCGGCTTCTGTTCTGCCGAAATAGCATTCCGCCCACCTGTCAAAGCCCTCTACAACAGCAGTCTTTATTTTACCCAATTGTAAAGCATTATATTCCGCACTGATTTCCGCTTGTTGTTCCATTAAAATATCAGCTCTTTGATTTTTAATTTCTTCGTCAATTTGATTCTCAAATTCAGCGGCTTTTGTGCCATCTTCTTGAGAATACGCAAAACAGCCTAATCTTGTAAATTTCATATCTTTGACAAACTGTGATAATTCTTCAAATTGCGCTTCTGATTCAGCAGGAAAACCAGTAATTAGCGTTGTTCTTAACACAATATCAGGCATTTTTTTTCTAAGTTTATTGATTAAATTTACAATCTGTGCATGACTGCTACTTCGATTCATGCGTTTTAGAATCTCATCATTACAATGCTGAATGGGCATATCAATATATTTTAGAATTTTATCCTGTTTTGCCATGACTTCAATTAATTCATCAGTAATTCTTTCTGGATAGCAATATAATACACGAATCCATTTTAATTTTTCAATTTCGCATAATTTTTCCAGCAATTCCGGTAAACAAGCTTTGCCGTATAAATCTTCGCCATATCTTGTTGTATCTTGTGCAATAATATTTAATTCCGTCACGCCATAATCGGCTAATTTTTTAGCTTCTGCTAGTAAATCTTCCATAGGTACACTTCTGTATTTTCCACGAATCATAGGAATTGCACAGTAAGTACAACAATTAGAACAGCCTTCTGCAATTTTCAAATACGAAAAAAACGGCAAAGTAGAAATAATTCTTTCGCCAACTAATTCTGCATTTAATTTAGACGAAAATTTAATAATTTTCTTATCTTTTAGTACTTCGTCCAGTACTGCAATAATATCTTTATTTTCGCCAATGCCTATAATGGCATCAGCTTCTGGAAATTCTTCAGCCATTTGATTTTGATAACGCTCTGCTAAGCAACCTGTGATAATTAATTTTTTAATTCTGCCTTCTTCTTTGAGTTTGCCAATTTCCAGAATAGTTTCAATGGCTTCTTCTTTGGCAGACTGAATAAAACCGCAAGTATTCACAACAGCAACATCAGAATCACCAAATTCAGTTACTAATTCATAGCCATGCGCTCTTAATTTATATAACATTCTTTCTGAATCTACTAAATTTTTATTACAACCCAGAGATACAACACCAACTTTAATACCCATAATTATTCTTCCTCCTGATTTGCAAAATAATCTTCAATTGCATATTTAATACTTGTTACATCATAACCAAGCCTTGTCATACCGGCAATGACTTTATTTCTAGTTTTAAAATCCTGTTCGTCTTGTAAAACTCTGCCATATTTTTTGATTAATACAGCATATATATTTTCCTGTGCAAATTCTTCTTGTTCTTTCATAAATTCCTGAATTAAATCTTTTGCAAGACCTTTTTTTAGCATTTCTTGTTTTGCTCTATAAATACCATAGCCTTTTTTCTGTACTAAATATTCTGCATAACGTTCCGCATAACGTCTATCATTAATTAAATTAATTTTAACAAGTTTTTCCAGAACGCTTTCACAAAGCGAATTATCTTGATAAGAAATCATTAATTTCTGATATAGCATTTTATAAGAATAATCTCTGTCATTTAGTAAATAGCAGGCTCTTTGATAAGCACGGCGAAATCTGGATTTATAATGCAATTCTTCTAGTAAAGCAATTGCATAATTTTCCCCCTCATGTAAATCATAAAATTGCAACAGTTCGCCGTCTATTTCGTAGACGGCATCTGTTACATGAATTTCATAATAAGATTTTTGTTTGATAATTTTAATAATTTTAGTCATCATAAATTACTCAGTCGGTTCAAATTCTTCAAAATCATCATCAGCGTCAATATCAATATTGGCATTTGCACCAGTTTCCGTGCCAATATCTGACATAGCACTAGATTCTATAACAGGGTTTTTTGGGCTGGAATCTTCTTCAGAATCTTCTAATTCATGCATTTTTTGCAGAATTTTTTCTTCTACTTCTTTTCTGAATATTTCATTATCTGCTAATTGCTGTTTGATATTATCACGACCCTGTCCAAGTTTCTGACCGTTATAGCTAAACCAAGAACCACTTTTCTGAATAACATCTAATTCAACAGCTAAATCCATAATTTCGCCAGTTCTGGAAATTCCCTTGCCATAGATATTATCAAATTCACATTCTCTGAACGGTGGCGCAACTTTATTTTTTACAATTTTAACTTTCATGCGGTTTCCGATTGGCATACCGTTTTCTTTAATCACTTCGCCTTTTCTAACGTCCATGCGAATCGTTGCATAGAATTTTAATGCTCGACCTCCGGGAGTCGTTTCAGGATTGCCATATAATACCCCAATTTTTTCACGAATCTGATTAATAAAAATCGCAACACAACCTGTTTTTGATACTATCGAAGTTAATTTACGCATAGCCTGTGACATTAATCTCGCTAACTGTCCGACATGATTATCACCCATTTCGCCATCAATTTCGGCTTTTGTTGTCATAGCCGCAACAGAGTCAATTACAATCACATCAATTGCACCAGAACGTACAAGTGATTCTGCAATTTCAAGAGCCTGTTCGCCACTGTCAGGCTGTGAAACTAATAAATTATCAATATTCACGCCTAAAGCTTTTGCATATTTGGGGTCTAATGCATGTTCCACATCAATAAAAGCAGCTTCACCGCCCATTTTTTGCGCCTCTGCAATGACATGTAATGCAACAGTGGTTTTACCGGAACTTTCAGGGCCATATAATTCAATAATACGACCTCTTGGCACACCGCCAACGCCTAAAGCTAAATCTAACGTCATAGACCCTGTTGGAATTACTTCCACATCAATTTTGTCTTGTTGACCGAGACGCATAACAGCTCCCTGCCCATATTGTTTTTCAATCATTTTGAGTGCATGTTCTAACGCTGCCTTTTTTTCTTCCGAAGTAGCCGGCAACTGATACATTCCAGTTGCTTTTTTTTCTGCTTTTGCCTTAGCTTTTGTAGCCATAACCAATAACCTCCAATAAATCATAAAAATATTTATCAAGAAACTAATACTAGTTTATCTTGCAAAAAATTAATTTTTAAATCCTAATACAATTCGATTTCTATTTTCTAAATCTTGAATGACTTGAATACTTTTAAAATTATTTATTTTTAAAATCTCTGCAACAGAATCACCCTGTTGGCAACCGATTTCATAAATTAACAAGCCATTTTGTTTTAATTTATTTTTCCAGATACTAGTGATATTTTTATAAAAATCCAGTCCATCAGAACCGCCTGCCAAAGCCGAAACAGGTTCATAGCATACTTCTTTTTGCAGATTTTCCATTTCGTGACTTGTCAAATATGGCGGATTGCTGATTATCAAATCTAAATTTTCAAATTTTTCTGCTAGAGCATAATCTAATACATTGCCGAGCATAAAATTAATATCTAATTCATGATAATTTTTATTTTTTTCTGCATAATACAATGCGTTTTCGCTTATATCAATGCCAATTATTTCAGAATCCGGAATATATTTTTTTAATGCTAATGCAATACAGCCTGAACCTGTACATAAATCTAAAATTTTTAAATTATTTTTATCTTGATATAAATCAAGTA
>CAMWHN010000189.1 GCA_947174085.1 uncultured Ruminococcus sp. | reverse complement strand
TCATGTACAAAGATTTGATGGATACAATTGGATATGTAGAATCTGTTGACCCTGAAGTTGGTTCTGCTATGCAGAAAGAACTTGCTCGCCAAAGAAGAAATCTGGAGCTGATTGCTAGTGAAAATATTGTTTCTCCGGCAGTTATGTGCGCTATGGGCAGTGTTTTGACAAATAAATATGCAGAGGGCTACCCAACAAAGCGTTATTATGGCGGTTGTGAATGCGTTGACATTGTAGAACAAATTGCCATTGACAGAGCTTGTCAGCTATTTGGCGCAAAATTTGCTAACGTACAGGCACATTCCGGCGCACAGGCAAATACTGCTGTTTATGTTGCAGTTTTAAAACCGGGTGATACAGTTTTAGGCATGAGCCTTGCAGACGGGGGACATTTGACACATGGTTCACCAGCGAATATTTCAGGCAAATATTTTAATTTTGTTTCTTATGGTCTGAATGACGAAACAGAAGTAATTAATTATGATGATGTACAGAAGCTTGCCGAAGAAACACAGCCAAAATTAATTGTTGCCGGAGCGTCTGCTTATCCAAGGGCAATTGATTTTAAACGTTTATCTGAAATTGCAAAATCTGTGAATGCATTATTCATGGTAGATATGGCACATATTGCTGGTTTAGTTGCCGCAGGTGTGCATGAATCTCCTGTACCATATGCTGATATTGTCACAACAACAACGCATAAAACTCTTAGAGGTCCTAGAGGTGGTTTAATTCTTACAAATGATGAAACACTTGCGAAAAAAATTAATTCTGCTATTTTCCCAGGAACACAGGGCGGTCCTTTAATGCATGTAATTGCCGGAAAAGCTGTTTGCTTTGGTGAGGCTCTGAAACCTGAATTTAAAGAATATCAGAAAAAAATCGTAGAAAATGCAAAAGCTCTCGCTGATGGTCTTGTAAAACGTGGATTTAATTTAGTTTCTGGCGGTACGGATAATCATTTGATGTTAGTTGATTTGCGCCCGTTTGGCATTACTGGCAAAGAATTAGAACATAGATTAGATGAAGTTTATATTACAGTGAATAAAAATGCAATTCATAACGACCCTGAAAAGCCTTTTGTGACAAGTGGTATTAGAATTGGCACACCTGCTGTTACAACAAGAGGTTTAGGCGTGGAAGAAATGGAAAAAATTGCAGAATATATTTATCTCTGTGCAACGGATTTTGAAAATAAAGCTGATGAAATTCGTGCTGGTGTAAATAAAATTTGCCAAAAATTTCCATTATATGAATAATATTATGATTAAAAGTCCCAGATTGCTTATCCGCCGATTCACATCGGCGGACGGCAACGATTTTGCTGAAATTCTGACAGATTCGGAAACTGTTTTCTATGAACCTTATGAAATTTTTACACAGGAACAGGCAGTTGCCGAAGCAGAAAAGCTTTCTCATGATGAAAGATTTTTCGCTGTTGAACATCAGGAAACGGGTAAAATGATAGGAAAATTATATTTTAGCAATGAAAGCTTTTCAAATACATATGAAGTTGGCTATACATTTAATCGGCAATACTGGGGACAAGGTTATGCAAGTGAAGCAGTGAGAGCTTTTCTGCAATATGCTTTTACAGAAATGCAAGTTACACGCATTTGTGCAATCGCAAATGTGAAAAATAAACGCTCTTGTCATCTACTGGAAAAATTAGGATTTCAAAAAGAGGGCGTATTTCTTGAAAATGCTTATCAGCTCCATTCCAGTGAAAAAATTGTTTTCTGCTATTATTCCATGATAAAAAATTGCTTGTCCGTTGGTGCATGCTGACGGACAGTAATATTATTAAAGGGTGAATTTTGATGAAAAAATATGTACTTGATATGTATCTTCTTGTGCTAGCTGTATTTTTAGTATTACTTGCATTTTTGACAAATAGGGGGCAAACTGCTATTTTATGAGTATTGATTGCCAGTGCGCTTATTTGGAGTACAAATGCTACATTTGATACAGAAACAGGGAAAATTTCTTGCGGAAAGATAATTCGACGTGATAATTTTCATGCTTCTGATGTTGAATTTGCTGTGATAAAAAACCTATTTAAAAGGAAGTGAATTTTAAATATGACACCACTTGCGGAGCGTATTAGACCGAAAAATTTAGATGAAGTTGTTGGACAAAAGCATTTACTTGCGAAAGATAAGCCATTAAGAAAAATTATTGAAAGCGGACAGATTCCGAATATGATTTTTTATGGTGTATCAGGCGTTGGAAAAACAACAGTTGCAAGTATTATTGCAAAACAAACAAATATGAAATTGCATATTCTGAACGGTACACAGGCGGGTATTGCTGATATTAAAGCAATTATTTCAGACATTGGAACGTTTGCGAGTATGAATGGCATTTTATTATATTTAGATGAAATTCAGTATTTGAATAAAAAACAACAGCAAAGCTTATTAGCTTATATTGAAAATGGTGATATTACGTTGATTGCGTCTACAACAGAGAATCCGTATTTTGCTGTGTATCATGCTTTAATTAGCAGATGTACTGTTTTTGAGTTTAAGCCTGTAGTATTTCAGGAAATTGAAAAAGCTGTTGCAAGAGCGTTTCAAGAGCTTTCTTCTGCACAGGGACATAAATTTTTAATACAAGAGGGTGTTATTTCGCATATTGCACAGGGAAGTGGCGGAGATGTTCGCAAAGCTATGAACGCTTGTGAATTATGTGCATTGTCAGCTGAACAAACAGAACAGGATTTTATAATTAGTTTAGAATTGGCAAAGGCTCTCACACAAAGGAGTAATATGCGTTATGACCGTGACGGCGATTCGCATTATGATATATTATCTGCTTTACAAAAATCTATCCGTGGCAGTGATGAGAATGCTGCATTGCATTATACGGCTAGATTATTACAAGCAGGGGATTTGATTTCTTTAACAAGAAGATTATTAGTGATTGCGTCAGAAGATATTGGATTAGCCTATCCTATGGCTGTGCCGATTGTGAAAGCGTGTGTAGAAAATGCTTTACAGTTGGGCTTACCAGAAGCTAGAATCCCGATTGCAGAAGCAGTTATTTTATTAGCAACAGCTCCAAAATCTAATAGTGCGTATCTTGCGATAGATGCTGCAATAGCTGATTTAGAAAAATTTGGTGCTTTAGAAATTCCAAGACATTTGCAAAATCAGCATTTTGACGGTGTCGGCGCAAGCGTTTCTGGACAAAATTATTTATATCCGCATACATATCCGAATCATTATGTGAAACAGCAATATTTGCCTGATAAAATTAAAAATCATGTGTATTATCAGTTTGGCGAGAATAAACAAGAACAGTCAGCTTTGCAATATCGAAATAAAATTCTAGGCAAAAAATAATCCTCCGGAGAAGTTTCCGGAGGGTTTGTTTATTTTTTTACAATGCCTAATAACAGACGGTTCAAAATCGGGATTCTAAGTAATAATTCTGTTACCTGTGGCAATAAAATTGCTGTGCCAACTATAATAATTATATAATACATGCCAAATGACAGGGAAGTTAATTTTTCAATACAAAACCAACCTAATAATACAACAAATGTATAATGCAATAAGTAATAGCTCTGACTTCTGGAAGTCATGAATGCTGTAAATTGATTCTGGAAATTAAAATATTTTTTGCCGATGCCGAAAATAGCAATTGTCATAAGCCATGCATATGCATTAATGAGAGGCTTTTGTAGAAAGCTTAATTCTGCGTAATTCTGTCCATAGTAGAGTATTGTAATTATCACACCAAGAATAATTGCTGGTATCATGAGCCAGACAGCAGATTTTGCAAGCCGTTCCTGTACTCGTTCATGAGAAAGGATATAATAGCCAAGCAGGAATGCTAAACCATAAATGCCGAGCCGGTATATTGTCACCATTGGCATGATGAGAATATATGAACTAAGCCACATCGGAATCATAAGTAAAATTAAAACAGGAAGATTTGCTTTTTCTCCTATTGCAAGTAGTTTCTGTTTTTTATCCAGCTTTCTAATAAGCATGAGAATCAAGCATATCACAAACAATAACTGTCCGAACCAAAGAGGACCTGTTCCGCTTAAAATAATGATTAAAATCTGAATCGCTTTTGGAAGTGATTCTGCGTCCGCAGAATATTGTGCGCCGATATAACCGCCAATCCAGCCATAAGCAAACATTCCAGCAATACAGGGAATAAAAATGCGTTGATTACGGTCTTTTATAAATTCTTTTCCGGAACGCTTCTGTAGAGCATATCTGGACGAACAACCTGCAATCGCAAACATTAGTATCATGAACCATGGATACACAAATAATAAAAATGCATCAAAGCATGGAATACCTTTGACTATAAAATTAGAAGGTACGTCAGAGCAGTTGAAAATATAAAATACATGATAAATTATGACAAGTATTACTGTTGTCCAGCGTAAATTATCCAGAAAATATATTCTTTTCATGTAATTACTCCTGATTGTCTTCTTTGTCTTGTCCGAGAATCTTATCAGCAAAGCCCTGCATGACGTCTGCTTTCAATATCGCAATGCCTTTTTTCTTGTCACATAATACTACCACAGAATCTCCTGCCTGAATATCAAACATATCTCTTGCAGGCTTTGGAATAACTATCTGTCCTTTTTCACCAACTTTACAAATGCCAATATACTGATTTTTCATAATAATCAA
>CAMWHN010000188.1 GCA_947174085.1 uncultured Ruminococcus sp. | reverse complement strand
ACCAGATACTAGTATATTTGCACCAGCTTGTAATGCCTCTGGAGCTGTTTGGAAATCAATACCGCCATCTACTTCAATTTTAATATTTTTATTTTTTACCATAGCTTTGATTTCTTTTATTTTTTCTGTCATTTCATGTAGATAACTTTGTCCGCCGAACCCTGGTTCTACTGTCATGACAAGAATCACATCAATTTCATCAAGAAACGGTAACAAAGCTTTTGCAGGTGTTGCAGGCTTAATCGAAATACCAACTTGACAGCCAGTATTTTTAATTAATTTAATCACTTCAAACGGATTGCTATTGCTCTCTAAATGAAATGTAATTAAATCTGCGCCGGCATTTGCGAAATCCTGTATATAATTCACAGGATTTTGAATCATCAGATGCACATCAATAAACAAATCTGTTTGTTTTGAAACGGCTCGCAAAACAGGCAACCCAAACGAAATATTTGGGACAAATACTCCGTCCATAACATCAAAATGCAGAATATCTGCACTAGCCTGTTTTAATTTTTCCAATTCGTCAGCTAAATGCAACATATCTGCACTTAGCATTGACACAGCAATTTGAATATTCAAATTATCCTACCTCCAAATATTTTTTTCTCTAATAATATTATACCGAAAAAAAACCTTTTCGTCAATACACGTCTGTTAAATTTTTTTAAAAATATTAAAAAAAAATAAACTGCCGGAAATTTAAAACTTCCAACAGTTATAAAAATTATTTTTAATTATGATATTATTTTAGGGTTACAACAGTTACACCATCTTCGCCCTCACCGTAAACGCCGTTACGACATTCTTTGACACAGTGCATTGTTTTTAATTTTTGCTGAACGGCTTTTCTAAGCAAGCCTGTTCCTTTGCCGTGAATAATCATAACAGTATTAATATTTGCAAGTACCGCACTAGCAATAAAACTTTCTACTTCATAGACACCCTCATCACAGGTATAGCCTCGAATATCTAACTCCATAGAACCTTTACGTTCTACTTTGGCAGAAATATTGCGCTGTCTGGATTTTTTAGAATTTTTAGTATTTTGATTTTGCTTTGTTTTGTCCAGTAATCTTAATCTGGAAATTTGTACTTTCATTTTCATGACACCAATCTGTACAAACACAGAATCAGAATTTTTTGGTTCAGAAATAATAAATCCCTCTTGATGTAAATCAGCAATTACTACTTTATCGCCTTTTTGTAACGCTCTTGGCAGAATATAATTGCCATTTTCGTCAATGCTACCAATTACAGGATTGGCTGTTTTATACATATCTCTTAATTGCTGTGTGCTAGTGCTTTTTACAGCAGATACACGGGAAGAAAAATCTGCTTTATCTTTTTCTTTTCTTAAATGCTCCAGTTCATCAAGTAATGCATTAGACTGTGCTTTCGTTGTTTCTACAATCCGGCTCGCTTGTTCTGTCGCACGTTCTAAAGTCTGTTTTTCCTGTTCAGCTAGTTCAAGAGTTTTTTTCTCCCATTCTGATTTTAATAATTCTGCTTCTTGACGAAGCTGTGTGGTTAATTCTTTTTCTTGTTCTAATTCTTTTCTAGCCTGTTCAAATTGTTCTATTACATGTTCAAATTTTTTATTTTCTTCACTAATAAGCGATTTTGCATGGGTTAAAATAATTTCTGGAATCCCAAGCTGACTAGAAATTGTAAATGCATTAGATTTCCCAATAGAACCCATAATTAATCTATAAGTCGGTTTTAAAGTCTCTGTGTTAAATTCACAACAAGCATTAATTACATCTGGTGTATCAGTGGCATATAATTTTAATTCTTGATAATGCGTTGTTACCATTAATTTTGCACCAATTTGTTTTAAATAATCAATAATAGAAATTGCCAAAGCAGCTCCTTCTACAGGGTCTGTGCCTGAGCCTAATTCGTCTAATAATACAAGTGTACTATCATCAGCAATTTCTAAAATTTCTACAACATTAAGCGTATGTGACGAAAATGTAGATAAATTTTGTTCAATACTTTGACTATCGCCAATATCGGCTAAAATATGCCGAAACACAGAAATTTTACTGCCATCTGCAACAGGAATTAACAAACCGCACATTGTCATAGCTGTTAATAATCCGGCAGTTTTTAAAGCAACTGTTTTACCGCCGGTATTTGCCCCTGTCACAATCAAAGCATTATGAAATTCTCCTAATGCTAAATCAATTGGCACAGCTTTATTTTTATCTAACAAAGGGTGTCTTGCTTTTTTTAGCTCTAACACACCATCATCACGAATCATAGGCTTGATTGCTTTTATAGATAATGCATAATTTGCTTTGGCAAAATAATAATTTAATTCTGCACAAGTCGCATGTAAATTTTTTAAATAATTTGCCTGTGCGCCGACTTCTGCACAAAGTTTTTGCATAATGCGCTCTATTTCGTCTAGTTCACGACTTTCTAGTAATCTGATATCATTATTAGCTTCTACAATTTGTAATGGCTCTACAAAAATAGTTTGCCCACTGGACGAAGTGTCATGAATTAAACCAGCGATTTGACTACGGTATTCTGTTTTGACAGGCAATACAAATCTTCCGTCACGAATTGTCACAGTATTTTCTTGTAAATATTTCTGAATTGTTTTATTTTTTGTCATTTTATCAAGCGTTTCACGCAAATGTGCTCGGGAACGCACTAATTTTTTTCTAATCTCTGCAAGTGTAGCACTTGCACTGTCAGCGATTTCTTCCTCTGAAATAATAGAACGTTCTAATAATGCTAATAATTCATCATTGGGAGTTACTAGCGAAAATAAATAATCTAATGCAGTTGCCGTTTCACTGCAATGACTATACCAGTGATATAAATTCTGTACTTGTCTTAATAAATCTGCAACGTCAAGCAAATCTTTTAGAGATAATCTTGCACCAGAAGAAGCTCTGGTTACCATGTTGCAAATATTTTTAAAATCTGAAAACGGTGGCGTTCCGAACTGTAAAGCTAATTGTAACGCATCATCTGTTTTTTCAATTTCTTTGCGTACTTGGATTAAATCACTGCTTGGCTGACAAGATAATAGCATATTTCTAGTTGTTTCATTAGAAGCAAATTCAGAAGCCTGTGCTAATACTTTGTGTAATTCTAAAACTTGTTCAAAAGATTTCATAAAATAATTCTCCTTAGTAATGCAATTAGGCATAACAGAACACACTGCTATACCTGTTTAGTATTTTATTTTATTATAATATTCTAAAGCTTGAAAATATCTGTCTATATGATATTGCAGAAATTCTTCTGCAAACTTAAATAAAGGCTGTTTGCAATGTTCAGAAATTTTAAAATAGAAAATTTTTTCAAAATCCCGTAATACAATATGACGAATTGCCTGTAATGCACCGGCAGGCATAAAAATACCTGATTTTTTGCAGGATTCGCAATAAAAACAGCCTTGTTCTATAGAAAAATATAAATTTTCTGGCAAATAACAATTACAATTTCTGCACATGAGAACATCGGGCAAAAATCCTAATAAAGATGCTATTCTTAACTCGAAAATGCATTTTAATAATAATTCATCAAGATTTTCTTGTGGTTTTGATAAATAATACAAGCAATTTAATAATAATCGCAAAATTTCTGGTGTATTTGTATGAGGCAATGCAGAATATAAAATCACTTGTGCAAAATAAGACGCTAATGCCACGGCACTGACTGAATTTCTTAAATCATAAAAAATTTGAATCGGCACAACAGTTCTTAGTATATAAAAATTTTTTTTGGTTTTCTTATCAGAAATATCAAATTCTGCATAAGCAAATAATTGCGTTGCACTGCCGGATTTGCTCGTTATTTTTGCAGAGCCTTTGACAAGAATTTCCATAATTCCTGTTTCTGTGAGAACATCTATAAATTTATCATGCTCGCCCCATGGTTTCTGTGAGAGAACAACACCCTTGATTGTCATAATTTCCTTTCTGTTCTGCATATTGCAAGTAATCTGCAATTTTCCCAGTAACTTGAAATTTTTCCCAAAGTTCTTCCATAAGATAGCCCTCCTGTTTTTGAGTATTATCTGCAAAACAGGAGGAAATATTGTTGGAAATAATTTTATTCAACTAAGCCGAAACTTCTGATTATATTTTCTTTATTGCGCCAATCTTCCTTGACTTTCACAAAGCATTGTAAATTAACTTGAATTTCAAAAAAATTTTCTAAATCACGTCTTGCAGAACTTGCAATTTTTTTAAGCATACTGCCATTTTTGCCGATAACAATGCCTTTGTGAGACTCCCGTTCACAATAAATTACAGCAGAAATATCTAATAAATCTTTGTCCTGCCGTTCCTGCATTTTTTCTATTACAACAGCAATGCCATGTGGTACTTCTTCGTTTAATAATCTTAATAATTTTTCACGAATCATTTCGGCAACAAGTATTTGCTCTGGCTGGTCTGTAAATTTATCATCTGGAAAAAAATGCACAGACGGTTGCGCCAATTCTCCGGCAACGGTAAGAATTTCTTGCAAACCATCCTGTTCTGAAGCACTGACTGGAATTATCGCATATGGCTTATATTTATTTTCTAATTTCAGCATCAAAGGCATCATAGCAGATTTATCTTGCAATAAATCAATTTTATTAATAATTGTCGCACTAGAAATTTTTTTCTTTGCTAAATTGTCCAGCATAATTTCATCTTGTTCTTGCAATTTTTTCGT
>CAMWHN010000187.1 GCA_947174085.1 uncultured Ruminococcus sp. | reverse complement strand
TTCCTTTTTAGTCAATTATAACATATTTTTGTGAACTTTTCATGCGGTTGCCCTGCTATAACATCTATTATCTGTTGCTGAATTAATGACTGTCTGTTCTCAAAAATAATGACTTTCTGATTTCCACAATGTGTCAGCAGTTCTTTTTTTATAAAAGTATTTTTTCCTCTTCCAGTACCAGCTGAAATAAATACCTGCTCCCCTGGTTTCCAGAATTGGCAGATTTCTTTTGTCAGCACATCGCTCACATACTTGTGCCTTGATTTACAGTCTTTCGGAAGACTGAATATAGTCCTTTCAGGTTTTAGAATATCCCTTGGTGAATTACGTAGGTTTTCACGAAATTTTTTGAATTTAAATGTTATTTCTTCATTGCTAGTGTTTGTTGAATCTGGAATAATATTAGATGTGTTGTTAGATAGTTTTCTCTGTTGTCTATCATATGCAACTGTACCATTCGTTACTGCATTGAAAAATTCATCGTAAGTATGATACAATATAGAATCGAGGTTTTCAAGATTCAACAGATTTTCAGCAATCTCTTTCAACTGTTTGTCATAAACGATGGTGCCGTCTTCATTTCGTTTCAATTTGTCAAAGTTGGTCCATAATAAATTCACAATTGGCATTATTCCTATCATATTGAATTTTCCTCTTTCTTGAATAAATAATTTTATATTTACATTATACCATATTACAACAGCAAATTCAACCTAAAATTTAGAAACAAGCTATAAAACCTGTTCCCGACTATTTTTTTACCTGTCAACTTCTAGCACACAATTCCAGAATTTTTGGGGTCAAATTGGGGTCAGAACCAAAATAATGAATAAAAAATAAACTACGCAATATAGGTTTTCGCCTATATTGCGTAGTTTTATGTGGTTGCGGGAGCTGGATTTGAACCAACGGCCTTCGGGTTATGAGAATGACAACCCATGTGTCATCTTACATCGTAGAGTGCTGTAAAGTACGCAAATCAAGGAATTTCAGTAAGAAAGCAAGTCTATTGGAATAAAATTTTTTGTGTGCGTAGCTGTATGGTAGCTGTATGAAAAGCTACACTTTATTTCTGTATTTTGAAAGAAATCTACAGGTATTTTCTGATATTTTTATATGCTCCATCTCTATTAAGAGAGATGAATTTTGTATTGTTTACATCATGACTTTACAATACTTTCCACAGAATGCAATCCCATATTTCAGAATATGCTGATAACCTTCATTCTTTAAGCCGACTTCGTACTGTTTTTTTTCGATCTGATCGAGAGCATCCTGACATTCTTTTTTCAGTTCTTTCTCTGTTTTTGCAACTTTAAATTCCATAATGACAGCAATTTCTCTACGCAGAATATCCTTGATAAAAATATCGCTTCTGCCTGTACCTGTTTCTCGATTCGATTCAATCAGATACTGTTCGGAATACTGCAATAATCCAGCAAGGAAACCATGATAGAAACTTTCATTACCATCATAAAAGCTGATACTTTGAATCAGCCATCTGTTGATTTCATTCTCGAATATTTCAGAATTACTGTCAAGAATTGCATGAAAGAACGTGGATTTATCTGCCTCTTTAATTTGCCTGTCGAACCATTCACGAACGGTTTTCTTATAGATACTGCAAATTTCAATGTTAGGAATCACAGCTTCAAAGAACATCTCATTATCCTCTGAAAATACACGAATAGCTTTCAAATATCCAGTATACAGCAGAAAACTCCAGATATGCTCTTCATTCGCTCTCATATTCGCATAGGTAATATCATCATAAAGATGTTTTATAATTGTTCCGCCGTTAACCAATTCTTCTATCAGTTCACGAACAGGCGGTTTACTTTTTTCAATCAGCTCCTGAATGATGCTGTTGGAACTGGTATTCACCCAGTAAGGCTTTGCCTTGATATAGGCATCTTCTAAGCTGTTCTGAATATATTTCAGAACACTCCATGGATTATAGATTTCCGTTCTGCCGAACAGATAGCCGTCATACCATTTCTTGATTTCATCAAATTTATCTGTCTGCTGATAGTCATTCAGCATATCTTTCACTTCCGACTCTATAAAGCCGAAAGTATCTGAAAACTTTGTATCTGTTACAGCATATACATCCAGATTATTCAGCCCTGTAAAGATACTTTCTTTGGAAATCCGCAGACAGCCTGTCAGCACAGCAAAGGCAATATGTATATTCGTCTTGAGCACACTGGAAAATACAGAACGAATCAAATCGACCATTTTACTGTAATATCCTTTAAAATAAGCATTCTGCAACGGCACATCATATTCATCAATCAGAATGATGACTTTCTGTCCATATACCTCATAAAGACAGTCTGAAAGAAATTTCAGGGCAGAACAATATACAGCATAATTCCCTTTTCGGCTGCAAATATCATAGAACAGCTTTTTATCTTCTTCAAACAGCTTTGATGAATTCAGTATCACCCTATGCCGTTTGAATTCATCTGCAATAACTGATTTGAACATTTCAAATGCAGTTTCATCATCAGCAGCTTCAATATCTTTCAATGTAATGCTGATTACCGGATGCTGCCCCTGATACTTCATATACTGTTCTCCGGTTTCTGCGATCTTCAACCCATCGAACAGATAGGAATGATCTTCATCTGATTTCTCAAAGAAATAGCGAATCATACTCATATTGAGTGTTTTGCCGAATCTTCTGGGACGTGTGAACAGACTGACCTTTCCGAACCGATGCACTAAATCACGAAGCAGCAGAGACTTATCCACAAAGTAATAGTTACAATCTATGATTGTCTTGAAATCTTCCACGCCTATCGGAAGTTCTTTTTCCTCATCCATCATGCACACCTGCTCCCTATTTAATCTCCATTCTTATTATAGCATATCTATTTGAATAAATCAAGATAATTCTGAAAAAAATCATAAAATCAACCGGAGCAAACGCTCCGGTCAGAATCAATCATCATTCAACTGGATATCTGCAACTCCAATTCCGAAGAAATATCCATATCATTCTCCATGGAATGATAATATCTATCCAAAAATTTCTGCGGTACTTCATTTTCTTCAATCACATCTTCAGACCATGCTGTTGTTTTGATGTATTGATTGTCCTGAGAATACATAGAATAATAATCTGCATATGCTTTAAAGCAACCACCTGTCTCTTTTAGGAATACTTTCACTCCATCAACAACACGTCCTATCACATTTTGGATATGATCATAAACAGATTGCATCCAGTTAGAAATTTTTCCTAAAATACCAGATTTTCGTTTATTAACTCTTTTTACAAATTCAGAGGGCACGTCCCTTTCAGAGATATACTCTTCACTTATAGTTGTATTAGATATGTTTGAAATGACAGGTATATCTGTATATATTCTATTAGAAAATGAAATTGCTTCTGAAACATTATCTTCATCGATTGTAGTTATTTTCAGCCTGTTCTCTTCTTCACTTGATGAAGTACTGTCACTTATAGCTGCTACAGCTGAAGAAACTGCCGTTAGTCCTGCAACGATGGCAATAATTGTACCAATCATATTATTCTCCCCTTCGATAAGTCAAATCCATATATTCACTACATTCTTCAGAGATATCGATAGCATCTGTTGCCTCGGCACGAAATCTTTCAAGAAGTTCTTCCAGCAAATCGGATTCTTTCAGTAATTCTTCATTGATTGTAGTTGTTTTCTTCCATTGTTCGCTGTTCTTAAATTTCATAAAATGCTCTGCCAATCGCTTGAAGCTTCTTCCTGCTTTCTTGAGAAAAACCTTTGTTACGATAAGAACAGCATCTTCATTTCTTTTCTTAACAGCTTTAATGACTGTTTTCAGTCATTCTGTCAACTCTTTCCAGAAAGGTGGTAAAAATATATCTGGATTTGCGGAATTGAAAAAAGCAATTAAAGTAGCAGCTACTAAAATAATTCCTAATAGATTATTACCCACAATTTTTCCCCTGTATTCTTTTTAACCAATTAGTGATAGTTCAATAATAATCTCATATGACCTAAGAGCATTCCTCTTTAAGGAATAGAGTAATGTCTTTCATGGTGAGTCCCTATTCAGTTGGACATCTGTAATTCCAGTTCTGAAGAAATATCCATATCATTCCCAATTGAATGATAATATCTATTTACAAATTCCTTTGGATTATCTGAAGCTGCAGTGATATTCGCATATCTCCTATTTATCAATGGTTTTCCTTTTTGAGCAGAAATTACCTCTATATCACAGGAGATTACATATCCATTTTCAAGATAAGCACATAGC
The DNA here is from genome assembly GCA_947174085.1 of uncultured Ruminococcus sp. Taxonomy (GTDB): domain Bacteria; phylum Bacillota; class Clostridia; order Oscillospirales; family Ruminococcaceae; genus UBA3855. Next base: position 449 of record CAMWHN010000187.1, on the reverse strand, counting down.
CGTGTATTTCCCGGACGGATACCCTTTACCCAGACTTCCTGTGCACCTTTATATTTTACATAAGCGACTGCAATTTCTGGATCAAAGAAACGCCATTCCTTAACCCGTACATTTCCAGTAGTTCCCACTGCTTTCTGTTCACCGACTTTAAGTTTCATTTTCTTGTTTTAACTCCGGTATGCCATTTCCAGCTCTTTTTCCGTTTCATGAGTGATGTCTACCGTATCCTCAGATTCTCTCGCAGCTTTCATGCGAATCTCTTCCGGAACATCATCAGCATCAACAAGTTCTTCATGGATAGTCGTTGTTTTTTTCCACTGATCACTATCCTTGATTTTGGAGAAATGTTCTGCAATCCTTTTGAATTTTTTGCCGACTTTCTTTAGGAATGTCTTTGTATAGTCAACAAACTTGAAAAGCAAAAGAGATAGCACTATCCAGGGAATCAA
>CAMWHN010000186.1 GCA_947174085.1 uncultured Ruminococcus sp. | reverse complement strand
ATTTTCATCATGCAAAACATAGTTATTTTTATCAAGAATATCGCAGATAATTTTTTTTGCTAAATTTTCATTGCTTTCATAGCTAATTCCAAAATTAATATCTAATCTACGATTTTTATCTTCTGAATAATTTAAAATAATGGCATCTGAAATTTTTCGATTGGGAATAAATACAGTTGTCCCATCAGATTTTTTTAATTTCGTTTGTAAAATGCCGATTACTTCGACAGTGCCTGTAATGCCGTCAAATTCCACAAAATCGCCGATTTTTAAAGGCTTTGAGAATAAAATTAAAAATCCGCCTGCAACGTTTGATAAACTATCTTGTAAAGCCAAGCCGATAGTTAAACTTACTGTGCCAATGACTGTAATAATCGAAGTCATAGGAACGTTAAGAACAGATAGTACAATGACTACTACGAAAACATATAAAATAACTCGCATAAGCGACTGTAAAAAGCCACTTGCAGTAGGGTCTAATTTACTTTTTTGGAGCGTTCTGTTTAAGAATTTTAATAAAAATTTGGTGAATAAAATTCCCAAAGCGAATACTAACAAAGCAAAACTAGCTGATGGCAAAATAGTTTTAAAAAAATTTAATATTTCCGAAAATACAGAAGTCACATGTTCGGCTTCTTGCGTGATTTTTTCAGAAATTTCGTTCATAGATTCTGTTTCCTGCATGATAATTCGACCTTTCTAATAAATATAATCATAAAATCTTCATCTAAATTGCGGCAGGATAACCCGACCTCTTAGGTCGAGGAGGAATGCCGCATTCTTTCAAAATTTACGTTATCCTCTTGACAATCACTAAAAAATACGATATAATATGTTTAATGAAAAGAGGTGATAGAATATGCAAATGACTGTAACAGCCAAAATACAACTTGTTGTTTCTTTTGAACAGCGTGAACTGCTCAATGATACAGCAGATGCTTATCGCAACGCCTGTAATTTTGTTTCTGAATACGTGTTCAGAACGCATAATTTAAAACAATTTTCCTTAAATAAAGAATTATATTATGCAATCCGTGAAAAGTTTAAACTTGGCTCACAGATGACACAATCCGTTTTTAAAACCGTGATTGCCCGATACAAAACAATTCAGACAAATCAGCATGAATGGATTCAGCCGAAGTTTCAGATTCCGCAGTTTGATTTGGTCTGGAATAGAGATTATTCTCTAAGTCAGAATCTTTTTTCTGTTAATACATTGAATGGCAGACTGAAATTGAATTATTATGCCAAAGGTATGGAAAAATATTTTGATAAGAAAATCTACAAATTCAGAACGGCAAAACTTGTCTGCAAGCATGATAACTATTTTCTGCATATACCTGTGACTTTTGAAGTTGAGGAATGCTGTGATGCTGCTATTTCCAATGTAGTGGGTATAGACAGAGGTATCAATTTTGTCATTGTCACTTATGATAGTAAACACAAGTCAGGCTTTGTCAGTGGTAGAATGATAAAACAAAAACGTGCAAGTTACAAAAAAGTTCGTAAACAGTTACAGCAGAAACAAACACCCTCTTCCAGAAGAAGATTAAAAGCAATCGGTCAGCGAGAAAACCGTTGGATGCAAGATATTAATCATCAAGTATCGAAGGCACTCGTTGAACATCACCCGAAGCACACTCTTTTTGTTCTGGAAGATTTGACGGGAATCCGTTCGGCAATGGAAAAAGTAAGGCTGAAGGACAGATATGTTTCTGTCAGCTGGTCTTTCTATGATTTAGAGCAGAAACTGATTTACAAGGCATTAAGAAATCAATCTAAAGTAATCAAAGTAAATCCAGCTTATACAAGTCAGACCTGCCCTGTATGCGGTCACACTGAAAAAGCGAATCGTAATAAGAAAATACATCTGTTCTGTTGCAAAAACTGTAATTATCAGTCCAATGATGACAGAATCGGTGCAATGAATCTGTATCGCATGGGAATCAATTATCTTGTCGATAATCAAGTACCGGATACAGTTACAGCAAAGTAAATCTTTGCTGTAAAGGGTGTTGTCAACCACCCTGCAATGTCACATCAGTTTGCTGTTGTACAGCGTTCTAAAGAGGTAGGAGATGCTAAAATCGTTCGCACTACCGGATAGTGACAAGCCCCCACTTCTTAGCGAATGAAGTGAGCGTAAGTGGGGGTAGTTGACTTATTATACTATAATCAGGGATATTTTGTCAATACATAAAAAATTAAAAAAAACTCTTGCAAATCCTGTAAAAGTATAGTATAATAATTACATATGGAATTTTTTAAGATTGGAGAGTGAATCTATTTATGCATCCCTTATTATTGGCAAATCATCTGATAATGCTGGCAGGTGGTTCAATTGATGGCAACAAAAGACCTCTGGACAATTCAGAACGATGGGGCGTAACGCTTGCCGGATTAGGTATCGTCATTGCGGCTCTGGCATTGTTAGTAGTTATTATCTTCCTATTTGGTAAGATTTTTGATGTTATCAATGCCAATCAAAAAGCCAAAGAGGCAAAAATTGCCGAACAGAAAAAACCAAAAAATACCCCTGCACCTATTAAAAAAGCGCCTCCTGCTCCTACACCTGTTGTGACGAAACAGGAAGATGATGAAGAAGTCATTGCAGTCATTTCAGCAGTCGTTGCAATGATGAGTGAACAGGACGGCAAAATTTACAAAGTAAAATCCGTAAAAGCTGTATCCAAAAATAATGGCTTTAGTGGACGTTCTGCATGGGCTATGGACGGTCGCCGTCAGAATGTATCACCATTCTGAATCATAAACAGATAGAAAGGAGTTTTTAAAAAACATGTTACAGATTTTACAAGATATTCTGGGCGGTCTGTGGGAAACAAGCGGTTTATATGCTTTAACATCAAATCCCCAACAATTAATTATGATATTGATTTCATTTGTTCTGATGTATTTGGCGATTGTGAAAGAATTTGAACCATTGTTATTATTACCAATTGCATTTGGTATGTTTTTATCAAATCTTCCAGCCGTTCTTTCGGAAGATATGATTTTCCATGCGGAATACTGGAACGAAAAACAGAGTGTTGACTGGCTTTGGAAAGTGTTGCATGATGGCGGATTGCTGGATAAATTGTATCTAGGTGTCAAATTGCAAATTTATCCATGTTTGATATTCTTAGGCATAGGCACAATGACAGATTTTGGCCCTTTGATTGCAAATCCAAAAAGCTTTTTATTGGGTGCGGCAGCACAAGGCGGTATTTTCTTCACGTTCTTTGCGGCTGCATGTATGGGAATGAGTGCAGCAGAATGTGGTTCTATTGCAATTATTGGTGGTGCAGATGGCCCAACATCAATTTATGTATCCAGTAAATTGCTCGACGGTGCAGAATCCAGTTTAAATACTGGTACAATTGCATTAGCGGCATATACATATATGGCTTTAGTGCCTGTCATTCAGCCTCCGTTGATGCGATTACTCACCACAAAAAAAGAACGTGAAATTAAAATGCCTCAACTCCGTACACCATCTAAGACAGAAAAAATTATTTTCCCTGTTGTTGTAACACTAGTAGTTGCTTTGTTAGTACCATCTGCTGGTGCTTTAGTAGGCATGTTAATGTTTGGTAATATTCTGAAAGAAAGTGGTGTATGTGCAAGATTAGTAGACACTGCACAAAATGCTTTAATGAATATTGTGACTATTTTCTTAGGTATTTCCGTTGGTGCAACAACAACATATAGTAATGTTTGGAATTGGGAATTTTTAAAAGTTATGGTTTTAGGTGTTATTGCATTTGCATTAGGTACATGTTGCGGATTGATTCTTGCAAAAATTATGAACTGGTTAAGTGGTGGTAAGATTAATCCTCTGATTGGTTCAGCAGGTGTATCAGCCGTACCAATGGCAGCTAGAATTTCTCAAAAAGAGGGTGCAAAAGCAGACCCGACTAATTTCTTGTTAATGCATGCCATGGGACCTAATGTTGCGGGTGTTATTGGTTCAGCCGTTGCGGCAGGTATTTTATTAAGCGTTATTTCTTATTAAAAAAATTTTTATCCCGATTCTTCTGTGAGTCGGGATATTTTTTCAGAAAAGGACAATTGCTATGACATTTGGTGAAAGATTATATCAATTACGAAAAAATGCGAATCTAACACAGGAACAACTTGCAGAACTTCTGGAAGTATCACGGCAGTCTGTTTCCAAGTGGGAACAGGATAAAGCTTATCCTGAAATGACAAGATTACTATTTTTGAGTAATTATTTTCAGGTATCATTAGATTATCTCATGAGAGGAACAGCAGAACCAGAAAAATCTGAAAGACACAGACAATTCAAATCTGAAAATGCTTTACTGATTTGGCAGACATTTCTTTCTAATTTGAATCCTAAGCAAAAGCAATTATTTACACTGATACTTCTTCTGATAGTATTCGTTTTAACAGCAGTTCTTATGATTTTATGTTATCAACTTGGATTAGGCATTGGAAAATTTTTTTATTATATATTGCATTAAAAATGCCCATATATCAATATGCAACCGGAAGTTGCCGAACTGCAACAGAAAACTGATAGAAAAAATTTACTTTCTGTGCTAAGATAAATGCATCACAAACAGAAAGGATATGATTTTTCATGAAATTACAGAAAATTTTTCAAAAATTTGAAAATTGGTATAATAAACTTCCAGTTTTCTTAAAATTTATGATTTTACTTAATATCATTGCAATGGTATGGAACTTGTTTTATGA
>CAMWHN010000185.1 GCA_947174085.1 uncultured Ruminococcus sp. | reverse complement strand
GCCTTGACCATGTTATCAAAGGCATAGTAAAAAGGGGAAGTACTGGAAGTCTTTCGGATTTGGATGCCTACAACAGAGCAGTTAAATTTTATTTCCCTTGTGCTGAGGTTCATCAAAGATTTGAACTTGATTTAATCGGTAATGCAAAAGAATCAGCACTAGAAGCCAAGCCTTTTGATTTCATGAATCTTATGGATTGGTAGGTGATAGTATGCGAACAATAAGAAAAGAGGAGTTACTGCACGAGTTCCCCTCACTGCCTTATGATGTTTCAGAGCAGATGAAAGGCAGAGGGGCAAGCAATTTTGCTGTCATGCTCACTTGGGGGAAAGAACTTTTTGTGCGTTGCTATCATCGTTACAGCAACGGAAAACTTGCTGAACGTCAGCGTTATGTTTTCGCTGATGACGGAGCTGTACGTTACGGAAGTGATGACAGCAAGCATTGGTCAATAAGAAAAACTTTTCGTGAGCCAGTGTTTTGCAAAAGCGGTTACGGTTACAGCTTTGACAACACATATACCATACTGAATAGAAAAGCTTTAGCTAGCTCCTGCATGAAGTACTCACAGCTTGAATATTATAGCGGTAATCTTGTCATGGAGTATCTACATTTGTATTGCAAGCATCGTAATCTTGAGTATCTTATGAAATGTGGTTATGGTGATAACTTGCTGGGCGAAGCATACAGCGGATTTTGGAACAACCAAAAACATCTATGCGTATATGGTGACATCAACTGGAAGTCGAACAACTTACTGAAGATGTTAGGTTTGAATCGCTTAGAGTTTAAAGTCTTGCAAGGCAATGAATACCACTATCTTACCTATCTTGGTTGGCGTGAATCACTCCCGAAGTGCAAGCCAGAAGAATTGCTACTTCTCTGCAAAGTGTTTGAAGATGCACATGGAACGGCGAAACATTTTTGCGAACTGACTGGTTTGAGACCGCAGAGAATTGCATCTTATCTGAGTAAATATGGAATCAAATGTTATGACTATCAGGACTATCTTGAACAATGCAGACAACTTCGTTATAACTTGCACGACACAGCAATCAGCCTACCACATCACTTTTTTGAAATGCACGAAAGGCTAACTAAAGCCATTAAATATAAAGCCAATGAGACACTTAGGCAACATTTCGCAGAGCGTATACAGGAACGCAGGAAACTGGAGTTTCAATCTGGTAGCCTGATTATCTGTCAACCGGACAGCATGGATAAGATTATCACAGAGGGAAAAAGTCTTTGTCATTGTGTCGCTGGATATGCGGAACGTCATGCAGAGGGTAAACTGCATATTCTGTTCATTAGACAGAAAGAAAGCATGGAAACGCCGTTCTATACGATGGAAGTCAGTAGAGAGGGAAAAATCATTCAGGTCAGAGGGTCACATAACTGTGAACCAACTCAAGAGGTTACACAACTTATTGAAGAATACAGAATATACATACAATCCATATTCAGAAAGAAAGAGAGGATAAATATATGAATACAAATGAAAATGTTGTTGTGATGTCGCCACAGTACACTAAAGCAATGCAACTAGACAGACACATCAAAGTACATGCACAAATGGCACAAGCAAGCCTGTATGAAGTGTGCAAGGGTCTGAAAGAAATGAGGGACGGCAAACTGTACGCAGAGCTTGGCTATCAGAATTTCGCTGAGTACTGCGAAAATGAGGTTGGTATTAAGCGTCGTCAGGCATATGATTATATTTCTGTTGCAGAAAAATTTTCTGAAAATTTTGTGCACTCGAGTGCACAAATTGGAATTAAAAAACTTGCCCTGCTTGCGAAACTGAGTGAATCTGACCGGAAACAGATTCAGCAGGAAGCAGATATTGAAAGTGCAACCGTCAAGGAGCTGAAAGAAAAAATCAAGGGACTGAAACGTCAGCACAGCTTAGAGCTTGACGACCAGAAAGACCAGTACGAAAAGAAACTGCAAGAGCTAGAGCAAGAACGAGAAAATATTTCTGTCAAATATCATTTTAACAAGCAAGCCCATCGCCGTGAACTGGACGAAGCAAAAAAGAAATCTGAATCTCTTACAGCACATATCAAAGAGCTTGAAAAACAAATTCAGGAATTAGAAGAACGTCCTATAGAGTACATGCAGTCTACAGCAGAATTAGAAGAAATCGAACGCCTGAAATCTGAATTGCAGCAAGCCAAAGAACGTGAACAGGCGGTCAAAGCAGAAGCAGAGAGAATGCAGGATGCTAGTGATGAAACTGTAGCGGAATCAGCCCAACAAATTGAAGAATTGCAAGCAAAAATTGCTGAACTTGAAAGCAAGCCAAGTGTTTCCGGAGCTGTCTCCACCAAAGAACTATTTAAGCCTTATTTCCAAAGTTGCATGCAGAGCATAAATCTGATGGTAGAGTATATAGCAAAACACAAGCAGGATTCTGATTTTGCGTTTCTAGTTTCTAAGGCAGAACAAACAGCAGAAGCAATAAAGAATCAGCTCCAATCATTAAAGAACCAATCAGAGTAAAAGCCGTTTTCAATCAAAAATAAAACGTTGGTGGAATGTATATATTCCACCAATTCAAAAAAGAGGTGATTTTTTATGATGACATTCGCCCAGCTTGGAAAACTATCTTTGCAGATGCAAACGTTATATGTTCAAAGCGTAAATTCTGGTGCAAAACCAAACGACTTGATAGAAATTTTAGATAGTGACTTGCCATTTTCTATTTCAGAATTTCCAGATACTCCAACAATAAAAATTTGTGCAGAGACTTTTCTGAACTCAAAAAAATACACGGTAAGGCAAAGTACTTATTACAGATACCTGCGTTGTTTCAAAAATATTGTGTTGCCGTTCTTCGGGGACATGCAATTAAATTCTATCAGTGGAAAAATAGTGCAGGATTTTGTGAACGCAATGTTACATCAAGGTATGAATCCAAAGTCAATCAAATACTGTGTAGCTATGCTGAAAAGTGTTTTGCTTTGTGCCGAAGCAGATGGAATCATTACTATGCCTGTTATCCGTCCGAACTATCCGAAACAGTGTAAACACGAACATCAAATTTTATCAGATGAAGATTTTTACAGATTAAATAATTATCTTTTGCAGGAAAACAATCCTATTTCTACAGCATTGCTGATTGTTATGCACACTGGAATTAGATTGGGTGAAGCATGTGCTTTACGCTGGTCTGATGTTGACTTCAAGACAAATAGCATTTATATCAGATATAGTGTGAAGCGGTATTACATACCTGATAAAAAGCGAACTGTTTGCGAACTTGGCGAGCCAAAAACTTTAAAAAGTAAACGGCGAATTTACATATCACAGTGGCTTGTTGATATTTTAAAACAACGGCAAGAAAAAGGTTTCGTTTGCACTGGAACAGAAAAGTTTTGCAACCCTGAGACAGTGCGAAATGCATTAAACAAACGACTTGGAATTTTAGATATTCCACATATTAGATTCCATGACCTAAGACACGGATTTGCAACCAGAGCGATTAACGGTGCAGGGATTGACCCAAAAACAGTTGCGGAAATTTTGGGACATGAACATTGTGATATTACGCTTGACATTTACACTTCCTGCACAGCACAAATGCAGATTGAAGCTATGGAACAGATTGAAAGGAGAATGGCACAGCATGAAGAATATTCGAGTTGCTAGTAAGAAAGAAATTATTATTGATAAAGATTTATTCTCTACGCTAGCATATGATATGTATTTGTATGCGGAGCTGTCTATTATGAGTGCAACAAGTAGAGAAAGTGCTTTAGCCACGTTACAGAGATATACTAATATAGAAAATTATATCAAGGGAGAATGCAAAAAGAATAGGATAAGCTATGGACATTATACTACAGAACAAGGACAAGCGTTTAATGATTTAATTGATGAAAAATTTCCGAAGAAGTTCAATGATAATGAACAAGAAGATGATGAAATCATCACAGATGGACAAGTACCATTCTAAAAATTATTTTTCAAAGTTTCCATAGGTGTACCAATATATACCTTTGAAAATTTTTCAAAAAGTTGATACTAGTATCAACTTTTTTCACTAGTGACAATTTCTTGTGTTCATAATTTAGAAATAATTATATTTTTAAATTTTGGTTCTAAAATTAGAGTAATTTTTTTGTTTCTTTAACTAAAAAAACAGTAAAAAACTTCTGTCATAACAAAACGGGTACTGTTTACCCAATACCTGTTTTGCACACCTTATCAGGCAGTGCAAAACAGAACATTACGTTCCACTACATTTATTGGGCAAAGTCTGCGACCTTGACGGCATGCTATTCACAATTTAGAAACAATTATTTTTTGATTTCTGATTCTAAAAATTAAAAAAATTTTTTGTTCTTCTATCAAAAGAAGTTGAAAAAAATTTTTTTTCGTGCAGAACAGATACTATAACCCAATATCTGTTTTGCACGCTCCTATCAGGGTGTGCAAAAAAACCATTTCACTCCGTTTCATTTATTGGACAAGGTCTGTGACTTTGACGGCATACTGTTCACATTCTTGAAATAATTATTTTCAAAAAATTTTTTTTGGCTCTGCCAATCGGTAAATTCCCGAACCCTTTTTTAGCTATCAAGAAGAAAATATTTTTTACTTCACTGAAAAGAAATTTTCTTATGTTGTAACACAAACGTTGCTTATTATTTTTGCAATTGCCTGTTCCATTATCCTTAAAAGTTTAATCACGCAAATCAATTTTCAAAACTTGACAGGATATGATATAATAAAAATATGAAA
>CAMWHN010000184.1 GCA_947174085.1 uncultured Ruminococcus sp. | reverse complement strand
GGTAGCTCGTCGGGCTCATAACCCGAAGGTCGTTGGTTCAAATCCAGCTCCCGCAACCACGTGAAACTACGTGATATGGGCGAAAACCTGTATTGCGTAGTTTATTTTTTGTTGGTTATTTTTGTTTTGACCCCAATTTGACCCCAAAAGTGTGAAATTAGCGTGCTAATGGGATATGTATTGATGATTGATACAAAGATTCTTGTTAACTTTGACTAACAACAGATAAAAATGAGGAGCAGGCCTTATAATCCTGCTCCATTTTAGTATTGATTAATAAGAGAAGATGTGCTATCATATAATCAGTGAATATCAGTGTGAACTGAATGAGACGAAGTTGCGGTAAGTATAGCCGTGAAGAACAGCTCCTATATTGTGGTTCGAGTTATAGTTGAATATATCGCCCTTTATATAGCATTCACCGACATTCATGCAGATAAGTTCTTTTTTAGGTATACCGAGATTTTTTGCAACAGATGCTGTTGACGTGTTGTCAGGCTGGAAGTACACGCAGAGGTTAGCCATTTCAAGTACTGCATTACTATCTTTATTGACTTTTGAAAGGAACTGTGTGGCATAATTCAGTCCTGTTCGGTATTTTCTGCCAAGTCGGAGAATCTGATAAATCGGAGAATTTTCTCTCATATTCTGATTTTGAATTTCGTCAACAAATATAGCAATTGGCTTTTCGGGATTGAAGTGCTGATGCTGGAAAAGCGACATCATAAGAATGTCAATTATAGCATATCCGTCAGTTTTTGAGAAAGCGTCCATGGATATTATGATGATGTCTTTGCAATCGCTGAAAAAACCGTCCCAGTTTCTATCATCACACTCAAAATCAATAAAACTTGATAAACATTCACTCATCTGAAGCTGGAGACTTTCCTGCTTTTCTCCATAATGCGATGTAAGAATATCATACATATTGACTGCGGAAAGGTCACCAGATTCAATAAGAGTTCGGATTTTTCCCTCTAAAATCGCTGTCTGTTTACAGCCGAGTTTTCCGAGATGCGACTTCACAATAGCGGAAATTACATTCTGTGCAGTTGTACTGTAACCGCCATAATTGAGTTTCAGTGGCTCAACAGGTATACCATCAGTTTCAATTTTATGGAATGTGATATGCTCATTCACGTAATTTTCAGCCAGTGTGTATATTTCGTCATTACCACCAGCTGAAAGATTTCTTATGATTGATTCTCTTGTAAACGAATCGTTTATGTCAAAGACAACAATGCGGATTCCTTTTCTTTGCAGACTGCACATTCTTTCTGTGAGATAGTGCGTTTTTCCCTTACCTGAAATACCTGTTGCAAGCAGATGCAGATTATTCACACCACTAAGACTGAACTGCTGTCCTGCAATTCGCCCTATGCTGTCGGCAATTATTGGAATTACATTATCGTTTATGGACGTTGAAAACCATTCCGTATCTTTGACTGAAGTACAGGCAATCTCTGCGGAATTGCTCAGTATACTGTCTTTTTCCATAACAATGAATGGAAGTCGTATACTTCTACCGTTACTGTAAACAGTCATTTTGTAACGCAGTGATTCTCTGTCTCCTTTGGAAGATGTGTAAAGCAGATTATCACTGTCAAGGCTTTTCAATATGCGGTGAACACTGTTTGTGGTGGTCATTTTCGGAAGAATCTTATCAACAATCAGGCTTTCTTCCATTGCAAGCGTGTCATCGTCAATAATAAGTTGATAAGTATTTGGAGTGAAATTCATATCTTTACCATATTCAATGATATTGACCTGATTGTCGCATATAATATCGTTCAGTATGCTGATAAAATCGTTGACAACAGCGTCATCATTGCTTCCGTTTTTGATTTCATTTTCTCTGAAAAGACCATGTATAAAGTTTGCAATTTCGTTAAGTGAGGTAGGGAGATTATAGAGATTATTCAGAATGCAGAATACTGAAAGAAGTATGCACCAGCTTGTTCTGCTCTGAATATTCGGGAATAAAAATTCTGTAGACTGATTGGTAAATTTTTGGATATGCTGTTTAAACTGAGATTTCAAATCATTGTAATTACTGCATACATAATTGATAAAGTGATAGATTATTTCATCAAGTGCAGTACACATTATATGCTCCTCAGTCTGCGGAATATCAGAATAAAAGTTTTTGCTGAGAGAAAGACAAATCTTTTTTTCAGCAGGTATAATAAATTGCGCTGGAGTGGAAATAATGGCTGTATTATGCGGCTGCGACTGCTTTTCAAGTATTGAAACAAGGGAAATTATTTCAGAACGTCTTTTCTGATTGTCAACGTCTGCACACTCGGAAATTACAACAGTTTCGTCTCTTGCGGTACTGAAACAGTCCTGAAGTGACTTTTTTGTATCATCAAACGAAAGTGGTGAAATCTTTCTATCATAGATTTTAAGGTACATTGCAGCTTGTCTTGCACTGTTGAAATCTGGTGCGGAAATTACAAGATATTGTTCCATAGAGTACCCGATTTCGCTTAACATACTTGAAAGCAAACCGCATACGGAAAAAATAAAGATAAGGCATTTTTCAGGAGTATGCAGATATTTTTGGATATTCTGCTTTGTTTGAACAATATCTTTTTGGTGACATTTCAGTTTTCTTGATGCAACGCAGAGCGGATAAAATCCCACAATTTCAGGATTTGTATCATTCCAGTTACAGTTGAAAGCCGCTTTTTCCTTATAAGGATAAAATCCAGCATACTCATAGAGCGTGATTACATCCGAAGACTTTACCTTGTTGATTCTGTCAGCAAGATAATCATTTGCAAGACTTTTGTTTTTGCACTGATACTCGAATCCGTGAAATTTTCTAACAAGATTTTTCGATGAGATTTCATCTGCTGTGATAATTGCTTCACGGAGTTCTCGGTGACTGTCAGTGTATCTTACAAGCACAAGCTCACGATAAATGTCCTTATATGGTACTCTGTAGGGCTGGGCGGAGATGATTGAAATAACTCCGATTGCTGTTGTCTTGTTTCTAAGACCGTCTTTTTCGGTACACATAGCGATACCGTCAACAGTGTCCATGAAACATCGTAAATATGTTTTATCGCTTTTTATCTTCTGAATATTGTTCCTGAGCATCATATTTTCATTGTGCTGTTTCTGGATTTCCTGCTGCTGCATTTGCGAGGCTATTGTCATATTGTTTATGGCATTGGTCAGCTCCTGAGCTACTGACATATCAGTAACAGTGGTCTGTACTGGAGCAGGAACAACAGGCGGATAATTTGGTTGTGTCTGGGTGTGTTTTGTTTGCTGATTTGGTAGTAATGTTCCGAGTCCGCATGATTCGGCGAGTTTGGAATCGCCAAGTGGATTTTCAATAAACAGTTCATTCATAAAAATACCTCCGAGAAAATAAATTTTTTATCAGGATTGCTGATAAAACCATTATATAACATCTTCGGAAAAATTTCAATACTTTGGGCAAAAACAGTAAGTTGAAAATACTTGACCTGTCAGCTGTCGTAGCATATATGCTGTATGAAAATAATTATGGCGAGTTTCTGGAATATTTCAGGAAATTTTGTTCTTTTATAATAGATATAAGGAACAAATATTCTGAATTATACGATAGGATATTGAATAAGGAACTGATAAAATTCGAAATTATGCTTCATAGATTTTATTTCTACATAACAGTACAGTATTAGAATGCTCACGAAAATTATGTATAATTTTTTTAAATTTTGTCTCCTTTTTTTGAAAAAATATTTTCAGAAACTTGAAATTCTATCAGAAAATTTGCTTTTTGTGAGTAAATTTTAAAAAAGGGAGACGGTTTTATAAAAAAACAAGGAACTCCGTACAGAATGAGACTGTACGGAGCAATTAATTAAATGTTTACCATAACAACAAATTCCCCGATATTTACTACAAGCTCGCTGTTCGGAGTAGGCGATGGCGGATAGATATTTGAGAGCTTTTGTGCTATTGCAGACTGTATACAGCTTATGCCATAATTGATGTTGTCGGCTTCAATTGTCAGTTCTTCAAAGTCAACGGCATTGAGAATGAAACCGTTCGGAGCAGGAGTGACTATAACAGGGTATGACTGATGCTGTGGCATAGTAGGTATATTGAATAAGTCTTCCATGAGTTTCATTTCTTCATGTTTCTGACTATCAAGAACGTGAGTATAAGTATCAAGAGTAAACGCAACAGAGTAATGTCCTAAAAGCGTTGAAAGAGTTTTGGCATCCATACCCTGCTCCAAAGCTCTTGTTGCGAAAGTATGTCTAAGTGCGTGGAACGTGTAGTGTCCAAGACCTGATGCTTCAAGAATTTCGTCATAGTAGTCCTTGAAAGTACGTGGTTCTATGTATCCTCCAAGTGGGTTGGTGACTATAAATCCTGAATCAGTATACACTGCTCCTGCGGTTCTTGCATCTGAAAGCTGTACATTTCTCCACTGCTGTAATTCTCTGATTATTACTTGCATAAGCGGAATTGAACGTGTAGAATTTTTAGTCTTTGGTTCTTGTATTACTATCTCGGTCGAGTTTCCAATACCATTGTAGTCAATTTTGGGTAAACGGTTGAGAGTACGGCGGATATGCAGCATATTTTTTCTGACATCGATATCCTCCCAGTGTAAGCCAAGAAGTTCACCAAGACGGATTCCTGTAGCAAGTGTAAGCCTGATGAAAACACCATATCTGAAATTATAACTTGTGAACATCAGGCGTTCCTGCTCTTCACGAGTAAGTATTTCAATTTGTGGTTTCTCGTTTCGGGGAAGGTTCACAGCATCACATG
>CAMWHN010000183.1 GCA_947174085.1 uncultured Ruminococcus sp. | reverse complement strand
TAGCTATATTTTATCTAAAATTTGTGAAGCATTAGATTGTGAAATAAGCGATATTTTAATTTTTGTCAAGCAAGATTATTCTTGACAGAAATTTGAAACTGTGTTATAATAATTAAGATTTTTAAACACGAAACGGAGGAATCATTTTGAAAGAAAAATTAAATGCATTACTTCATGAGGGAGAAGAAAAAATTCTGGCAACGCAAACAGAACCAGAATTACAAGAGGTCAAAGCTTCCCTATTAGGAAAACAGGGTTCTTTGACAGAAATCATGAAAGAAATGCCAAAACTTGACAAATCAGAACGTCCAGAAATTGGTCGTTTGGTGAACGAGCTAAAACGTAAATTTACAGCATTAATTGACGAACAGAGAGAAAATTTGATTCTCAAAGCATCAGAAATTCCAACAGATTTTGATGTCACTGTGACAGGAATTGCACCAACAGGCGGTGCGTTACACCCAATTACGCAAATGTGTTATGATTTAAATGATGCATTCAGGTCAATGGGATTTGAAATTTACGAAGAAGAAGATATTACCAGTGAATTATATGCGTTTGACAAGCTGAATTTCCCACAGAATCACCCTGCCCGTGAAAGTATGGATACATATTGGCTAGGCGGACATGATACAGGTGCAACAAATGAAAAACTTTGTTTAAGACCACATTTGACAGGGGGAAGTGTGCGTTATATGCAGACACATAAGCCACCGTATCGCTTTGTTTATCCGGGGAGAGTTTACAGAAATGAAACAACTGACGCAAGACATGAAAGAGCATTTTTTCAGTATGAAGCTTTAATCGTAGATAAAAATATTGATTTTGCTTCTGGTAAAGTTATGTTAAAAAGCGTTTTGTCTAAAGTATTTGGCAAAGATGTACCTGTTAGAATGCGTATAGGCTTTTTCCCGTTTGTAGAACCGGGATTTGAAATTGATATGGGTTGTCTGGTATGTGGCGGAAAAGGTTGCAGTGTTTGTAAAAATGTTGGTTGGATTGAAATTATGCCAGGAGGAACACCACATCCGAATGTATTGCGTTCTGCTGGATTAAATCCAGATGAATTTACAGGATTTTATGTTAATATTGGGCTAGACCGTCTTGTTATGATGCGTTATGGTGTAGATGATGTTAGATTATTCCATAGTGCAGATTTAAGATTCTTGCAACAGTTTAAATAATGGAGGTGTTTTGAAATGAAATTGTCATTAAACTGGATAAAAGACTATGTAGCACTTCCAGAAGATATGGATTTAAAGCAATTGGCTTATGATTTGACAATGTCAACTGTAGAAGTGGAAGATGTGAAAAAATTATCTGAAAATTTTGAAAATTTAATTGTCGGTGTGATACAGGAAGTATTGCCACACCCAAATGCTGATAAATTAAGAATTTGTAAAACAGATATTGGTGGAGAAATCAAAGAAATTGTCTGCGGAGGTTCTAATTTGCAGGCTGGTATGAAAGTTGCTGTTGCGTGTCCTGGAGCTGTCGTTCGTTGGCATGGTGAGGGTGAACCTGTTGTTATCAAAAATGCAAAGCTTAGAGGTGTTGCAAGTTTTGGTATGATTTGTGCTTCTTCAGAAATTGGTCTTGCAGATTTATTCCCAGCAAATGCGGAAACTGAAATTACAGATTTATCAGCATTTGATGTGCCTGCTGGTACGCCTTTAGCTGATGCTTTAGATATGAATGATATTATTTTAGAAATTGATAATAAATCTATGACAAATCGTCCTGACTTGTGGGGACATTATGGCATTGCAAGAGAAATTTCTGCATTGTACAATTTGCCTTTGAAAGAATTGCCAAAATTTAATGCTTCTGGTATTCCTGAAATGCAAATCGTGATTGAAGATTCCAAAAGATGTGCTAGATATATCGGTGCAGAAATTGAAAATTTATCTGTGAAGCCGTCACCGTATCAAATGCAGAATAGAATCTGGAAAGTAGGTATGCGTCCAATTAATGCATTAGTTGATGTGACAAATTATGTTATGTTAGCAACTGGACAGCCAACACATGCATTTGACGCTGACCAAATTTCAGGTAATATCACTGTGAGACATGCCAGACCACAAGAAGAATTAGTATTATTAAATGATAAAAAATTAGCTCTCACAGAAGATGATTTAGTCATTTCTGATTCTGAAAGTGCTGTTGCACTTGCTGGGGTTATGGGCGGTGCGAAAGATTCTGTTTTGCCAACTACAAACAGAGTTATTTTAGAAGTCGCTAATTTTGAAGCTTCTGGCATTCGCAGAACGGCTTTGCGTTATGAAAACCGTACAGAAGCATCTGCCAGATATGAAAAAGCAATTGATGCTGAACGTTGTGACCAAGCGTTGTCAATGGCAATTGCTTTATTAAAAGAAATCTATCCAGAATTGCAAATGAAAGCTTTTGCAGATAATTACCCTGAAAAAGCAGTTCAGAATGAAATTGATGTGCCTGTGAATTGGTTAGAACATCGTTTAGGTACTAAATTTTCACAAGAAAAACTTGTGAATTTACTTGAAAAATTGGGCTTTTCTGTGTCATTTCAGGATAATATTATGCATGTGATTGTACCAACATGGCGTTCTACTGGTGATATTACTATCAAAGATGATATTATGGAAGAAGTCGCTCGTATGTATGGCTATGAGAATTTCAATGGCGAAGTAATTACAACTTCATTTGATGGTGCAATTAATCAGCTTGATGTGGATTTAGAGCGTAAAATAAAAGAATATTTAGCATTCAGATGTGGTATGCAGGAAATTTTCACATATCCGTGGATGACTGACGAATATGTTAATGCAATTTTGCAGAATACTGAAAATATGCTTGTGATTTCAACACCGCCGTCACCAAATGAGCGTTATATCCGTTCTTCACTGTTGCCGAATATTGTCAAAGCTGTTTCCGAAAATTTGCGTTATTATCATGAATTTTCTGTATTTGAGGGTGCAAGAGTATTTTTTGATAAAAATTATACTTCAAACTATGATAGTTCAGAATTGCTCCCAGAACAAAGAAAACATATTGGCGGTGCATTTGTTGGCGATTATAAAGAGGTATTTAATTTATTCCGTCAGGCAAAAGGCGTTCTGGAAAATATGGCTAGATATACACATATGCAAGCTTTAAGCTTTCAACAAGTGCAAAAACCTATTTGGGCTGATGAAACTGTTTGGCTGAATATTTTCAGAGATGATGTTCAAGTTGGCGAATTTGCTTTATTATCGAAAAAAGCTTCTCTTGCTTGTGGGATTAAAAATAATGCTGTTATGCTATTTGAAATTGATGAAGAATTATTAAAGCCGTTTGCTTCCAGAACAAATGAATTTACACACTTGCCAGAATATCCTATGATTGACTATGATTTGTCTGTACTGGTAGATAGTTCTGTCAAATGGGAAGATATGCAACAAGTGATTCTGTCTAAGAAAAAACAAGGTAGTTTATTACAGTCTTGTGCATTTGTAGAAGAATACAAGGGCAAACAAGTCCCAGATGGGAAAAAGTCTGTCACAATTCGTCTTGTGATTGGTTCACTGGAAAAGACACTCACATCAAGTGAAATTGAATCCTGTGCAGAAAGTGTTATGAAAGTTTTAACTAAGAAAATAAATGCTGAATTACGTTCAAAGTAATTTAAAAAGGCTCTGGATTTTTTCAGAGCCTTAATTTATAATTAGATAGGATCTGTATGATATGAGATTTGAAATTGAAAATCATGTATTAAAAGAATGTATTGTCGAATTTGGTGATACAATTGTGATTGTTCCAGATGGCATTACAAGTATTGGAGATGATGCATTTTATAAGTGCGAATTTTTACAGGAAATACATTTGCCTGATAGCATTACTAGCATTGGAGATGGTGCATTTTTTAAGTGTAAATCTTTGAAAGAAATCCATTTGCCAGATAGTATTACTAGTATTGGAAAATATGCATTTGATTATTGCAACTCTTTGCAAGAAATATATTTGTCTGATAGTATTGTTAGTATTGGAAATCGGGCATTTCAGCACTGTGAATCTTTGCAAGAAATATATTTGCCTGATGGGATTACTAGCATTGAAGATGGTGTATTTCGTAAGTGTAAATCTTTACAAAAAATCCATTTGCCAGATAGTATTACTAGTATTGGAAAATATGCATTTGATTGTTGTAACTCTTTGCAAGAAATATATTTCTCTGATAGTATTTATATCATTGACATTGGTGCGTTTGCTCTTTGTGAATCTTTGCAAAAAATTTATTTGCCAGATAGTGTTACTCATATTGGAGAAGGTGCATTTAATGGTTGTCATTCTTTGCAAGCAATTCATTTGTCAGATAGTGTTACCCATATTGGAGGTGTTGCATTTGGTGGCTGTAATTCTTTGCAAGCAATTCATTTGCCAGATAGTGTTACTAGTATTAAACGGAGTGCATTTGCTGGTTGTAATTCTTTGCAAGAAATACATTTGCCTGATAGTGTTACTAGTATTGGAGAATATGCATTTCATAAGTGTGAATCTTTGCAAGAAATACATTTGCCTGATAGTATTACTAGTATTGGAGCTGGAGCATTTCGTTGCTGTGAATCTTTGCAAGGAATACATTTGCCCAATAGTATTCCTAGCATTGGAGATTGGGAATTTGCTTATTGTGAATCCTTGCAAGAAATATATTTGCCTGATAGTATTACTAGCATTGGAGATTGTGCATTTTATGATTGTAAGTCTTTACAAGAAATACATTTGCCTGATAGTATTACTAGCATTGGAGATTGTGCATTTTATGATTGTAAGTC
>CAMWHN010000182.1 GCA_947174085.1 uncultured Ruminococcus sp. | reverse complement strand
GTCTTTTTTTGAAAAAAAGTTTTTTTTTATAAAATTTCCATGATTTTTCCTAGAAACGCTCTTAAATTAAAATTTTTTTTACAGAAAACATGCAATAATCCTGTATATTTTTAGTTTTTATTCACATACTAAGAGTAAATTAATTATTATTATTTTCAAAAAGGAGTAGTTAGCATGGGAAGTATTCGTTTGGAATTTGGACTGTTACTCACAGCAATGACAATTTCTGCTGTAATTATTCTTGTTTCTGCCGGAAAATCTTTGGTACAACAAAAATCTTATGCGATTGAACAAGCCTCTGCACTTGCTGAAAAAGAGCCAATTGGATTTATTTTAAAAACTTATCAGGGAAAAATTGCGTTATTTCGTGAAAACAGCGAAAAGCCTTATCAAATTTTAGATATAGAAATTTATTTATTACCAGACGCTGACAGAGAACTATTAGAACAAGGCATTTTTGCCGAAAGTGAAGAAGAATTAAAAAAAATTCTCGAAGATTGGGAGGGCTGATTTTTAAAATCAGCCTTTTTATTTATTTTTTTTAAATAATACTTGCATTTTTTGTCAAAATATGTTATGATAATAGATATTAATCAGAAAAAAGGGGATTCTATGCGAAATAAAAAATTAATTAATATGCTATTAGCCTGTGCTATGACAATTACATGTCTTATGCCAAAAAATAAATTCGTTCGTTTAGAAATTAATGCAAATTCAGCAGAAGGATTATTATATTATCAATTTGATGACCGCTGGAAAAATATTAAATTTACAAAATATGCAAAATCATCGAATACTATGGCATCATCAGGGTGCGGAATTTTTAGCTTTTGCAATGCAATTTATGCATTAAATGGAATTCGTCCGGACGCAATTGCAGTCGCTGCATGGGGTGTGCAGACAGGCGGTTACAGACCGGGGGCAGGCGGTTTATATCGCTATGATTTCTATGAAAAAGTAGAATCTGCTTATAGTCAGGAATATAGATTTTATCTTGAGCATTATACTTATGGCAACGTAACAGATGCAAGATTGATTCAGCATTTACAATCTGGTGGTGTTGCAGTCATTCATGTTGCATCACATTTTATGGTAATTTCCCATTATAATCCAGAAGATAATACTTACTATGTACTAGAAAGCGCACCTGTCAAAAGCAGAGGGTTAGAAACAACTGGCTGGGTGTCAGCAGAAACTTTACTTAACACAAATAGTACAAGAGTTGACTGGTATGCATTGCTAAGTAATATTCCGTTAATAGGCGATGTGAATGCTGATAATCAATTAAATACAAAAGATGTTGCTTTATTACAAAATTATTTGCTAGGCAATGAGAAATTTACAAAAAAACAATTTCAAGAAGCTGACGTAAATCAAGATGGAAGTGTTAATATTTATGATTTAATAGCATTAAAACATGTCATTCAACAAATGCAATTGCCACCTGTTGTCATTGAAGAAGAACCAGAAGAAACGACAGAAATATTAGAAGAAGCACCAGAAGAAGTACCAACAGAATCAACAGAAGAACCAACACAAGAACCAATGGAATTGCCAACAGAAACAACGCAAGAACCAACGGAATTACCAACAGAAATAACACAAGAGCTAACCGAATTACCAACAGAAACAACACAAGAGCCAACCGAATTACCAACAGGAACAACACAAGAACCCACTGAAGAAACAACAGCTCCGATAGAAACATAAGTAAAAATAACCCTCTTGCCATTTTCGACAAGAGGGTTATTTTCAGGAACGATTTGCAGGAAATACATCTGCTACATCACTAATTGTAATATATGCCATTTTATCAATTTCATGTACAATGCTCCGCATTTTCGTTACTTGAAAACGGTTAATTACAAAATAAATCATTGCTTTATCTGTATTAGAATAACCGCCTTTGGCATTAATAACTGTCATACCACTGCCAAATTCTTGTGTTAATGCTTCGCAAATATCCCACGGACATGATGTTATTATCATAGCCCCTTTTGCACGGTCTAAACCGTCTACAATAAAATCAACTGTTTTTAAAGCCGCCGCATATGTTACAATTGAATATAACGGCAAAATCCAGCTTTTAATCACACAACCACAGGTAATATATAAAATTACGTTATAAATCATGCAAAATGTCCCTACAGATATACCAAGCGTTTTACTAAATATAACACCTAACACTTCAATTCCGTCCATTGCACCGCCGAATCTTAATGCAATACCACTGCCCATACCAGAAATTAAACCGCCAAATAAGGCACAAAGTAATAAATCTGTTCCGGCAAGCGGAGAGGCAAAACTCACATCAACTGGCAAAACATCTGTAATAAGCCATGCTGAAATAGAATAAATAATAACAGCATATATGGCATAAAATGTAAATAATTTACCCTCACGCTTTAGACCAAATAAAAATAATGGTGTATTTAACAGCAATAAAAATATAGAAAGTGACATCCAATCCGGCGTGATTTGTGACAATAACATTGCCGTACCAGATACGCCACTGTCATATAATTTCACAGGACTTAAAAATATTGTAATACCTACAGCATTAATGATTCCTGCAAATGTCAGCATAAGTATATTTAATATTCTAATTCGTTCTAAAAATTTAAAACTTTTTTTCATGAAGTTCCTCCTTAGGATTTCAGATTTTTATTTTTTTTGCCTAAACTATGGACAAATAAAATATCAGATTGATATAATTTTAATGCAAAGAATGCAATTCCACACAAGAAAATAATCTGATATAGCATACCTCCTAAAAATAATCCTGTTTGATGAAAACGTAAACAGCCTGTTGCAATAAACGTATGCGTAAACGGAATGCAGTATAATAATATTCTGATAGGCAAATCCATATTTCTAATATCAGAAATCATAGATAACATATATGGAAACATCGTAAAAATTACAATTGGCAAGCTAGCTGTTTGTGAACTTTTGGCATCTTCTACTAATCCGCCTAAAATCATAGACGCTGTCAAAGCAATGCCAATTGTGAATAAAAGCTGAATGATAACACCAATCCAGCCAATTACTGAAATTTGCAATCCAAGTGTTTGAATAGCCTCATTCATGTGAATCATATCTGTAAATGCAGAACTAATATTCATATTTTCAGCCGTTTTATCTACTGCAAATAATAATGCTGTTAAAAATCCTAAGCCATAAACACCGGCATAAATTAATGCTACAATCAAAGCAGACAGCATTTTTGCGCCGATAATTACCGAACGAGGAACGGGAGAAGATAACAAAGTTTCAAGCGTTTTATCTGTTTTTTCAGCTCCAATGGCTGTAATAATGGTTTGTGCTGTGAGAACAACAAGTAAAAATAATATTAAAGGCATTAACTGGTCAAACATTGCCATAGAACTCACAAGAGATGCACTATTTGCAGGAACACTTTTTCCATTCGCAACGGTATAATCTGTAATTGTAACAGGATTTTCTAAAAATGCAAGATTATCTGTCAAGAATTTTTCAGATAATAAAATTTTAATCATGTTATTTACTAATTCTGCACTGGAGTTTTCAGCAAAGGCAATACTCATAGTAGATGTTGTTTTCAAAGCCGTAATGCTATTTAATTCACAAGTTTGATTTTGAGATAATAATTTATTTGTAAGTCCCTCTGGCAATACGACAGCTTCATTCCAATGCTGTTCTTCTAAGATAATTTCATAAGCTTTCTGTTCTGTTGTAATTTCAACAAGGTATCCTTTTTCTTCTAATCTTGTTATCATTTGCTGTGTAAATTCCGTGTTGTCTAAATCAATGATGTGAATTTCTTCACTAGGTTCTAACGTTCCAGAAACAGTAGAAGTCATAACAAATCCTAACATGACAATTAAAATAAAACTCACAAGCAAGCCTAATAGCATTTGTTTATTTAACAATTCTGATAATTCTTTTTTTAATAAATTTTTCATGATGTTCGCACCGCCTTTTCAAAAGCTTCTTCTAAAGATTCTGCCTGATATTTCGCAAGTAATTCCTGAGGTGAACCCTCTGCTAAAAATATGCCATCTTTCATGATAGCACAGCGATTCGCCGTTGTAGAAATTTCCTGCATATGATGCGAAGATAATAAAAATGCTGTGCCATATGTTTCTGCACATTTACGAATAGTCTTGCGAATGTCTAGTGAATTTAATACATCTAAACCGCTTGTCGGTTCGTCTAAAATTGCAAGTTTCGGCTTTGTCATGACAGTTCTGGCAAGTACTAATTTTCTTGTCATGCCTCGGCTGTAAGTATTAATTTTCTGTGCAAGCGCATCACCCAGACCGCAAATTTCTTCGCCTAACGCAATGCAATTTTTCTGTTCTTGTTCGTTTTTAAAATATAAGCCTGCGATAAATGCAAGATAATTTTTTCCTGTCATTGTTTTATAAGCCCCTGCTTCATCAGGTAAATAACTAATACAAGCACGGACTTTTTCAGGATTTTTTACAATGCTGTTTCCGGCAATGAAAGCGTCACCGCTATCTGGTTTTAATAACGTTGCAAGCATACGCAAGATAGTTGTCTTACCTGCGCCATTCATGCCCATTAAGCCGAAAATTTCGCCCTCTTGAATTTGAAACGAAACATCTTTGACAGCTTGTTTTTTGCCATAGCATTTTACTAAATGCTGTACATCTAAAGCAATTGTCATAAAAATTTCCTCCTTTTTAGTTCATCGTATTCTATATTTATCATAACATATTTTAAGAAACCTGTCACTAAAATTTACTTAAAATAAAATTTTTAACTAAAAATCATATTTATTTATTGCTA
>CAMWHN010000181.1 GCA_947174085.1 uncultured Ruminococcus sp. | reverse complement strand
TATCTATCCTAATTGAGATATTACAAATATTCACGTTTCGATTAACAGATATTGATGATTTAATTACAAATACATTAGGTGCAATATTAGGCTATTCTATTGCAAAAATAATTTTAGCCCGTGTATCATATAAAATATCTGAAATTTCTAATGATAATGCAGTTAAAAATGAATCTGTTATTATTTTAATATTTGCATTTTTAATTAGTTTTTTGTTAAAGCCTCTTGTTTCAAATTCACTATGGGAAATTCTATTAGAAAGTTCATTATGGGAAAAAATCAAATAAATAATAAGCCATTTACTAATATTAGCAAATGGCTTATTTAGTGTTATTTTACTATGCTGACTGCTCAAATTGGCTATTATACAAATCCGCATAAAATCCGCCTTTGGATAATAATTCTATATGATTGCCACTTTCGATAATATCGCCTTCTTTCATCACAAGAATTAAATCTGCATCTTTAATCGTAGAAAGTCTATGTGCAATTACAAATGAAGTTCTATTTTCCATAAGAGCGTCCATGGCTTTTTGTATTTGCAATTCTGTTCTGGTATCAACGGAACTAGTTGCTTCATCTAAGATTAACATAGGTTTATCTGCTATCATAGCCCTTGCAATTGTTAATTGTTGTTTTTGACCCTGTGATAAATTCACTTGGTCATTCAGAATTGTATCATAGCCATCTGGTAATGTACGAATAAAATGGTCAAGACCAACTGCTTTACAAGCTTTTTTCATTTTATCATCATCAGCATTCGGTGTACAGTAAATTAAATTTTCACGAATAGAACCCTCAAATAGCCAAGTATCTTGTAACACCATGCAAAATTGGTCGTGTACGGCTTTACGAGACATATTTTTAATTGAAATGTTATCAATTTTAATATCACCGGCTTGAATTTCATGAAAACGCATTAATAAATTTACCATAGTAGTTTTTCCTGCGCCAGTAGGTCCTACAATTGCAATTTTCTGCCCAGACTTCGCTTTTGCAGAAAAATCATGAATAATAATTTTATCTGTATGTTCATAGCCGAATTTTACATGACAAAATTCTATATTACCGTTTGCTTTTGTTAATTCAGATTTTTTATTATCTTCATTTTCCATTTCTTCGGCTTCCAGAAATTCAAATACACGTTCACCAGCCGCAGCTGCTGATTGCAAAGCCTGTGCGGCTTGTGCCATTTGAGAAAGTGGCTGTGTAAAATAGCGGATATACATCATGAATGCTACAATGACACCAAACCCCATTTTATTTTGCATAATTAACATACTACCAACAACGCAAACTGCAACATAGCCGAAATTGCCTATAAAATTCATTAAAGGCATCATCATACCAGATAAGCATTGTGCTTTGAATCCGCTGTTGCGTAAATTTGCATTCATGATATCAAATTGTTTTTCTGCCTCTGTTTCGCCGTTATATGCTTTTACAACGGTATGCCCTGTGTAAATTTCTTCAATATGTCCGTTTAGTGTTCCTAAATATTCTTGCTGTTGCTTAAAATATTTCTGGCTTTTTCCCATAATAGCAAACATAAAAACAAAGCCTATCAGTGTTGCTAAAACTGCTGTAATTGTTAAAATAATATTTGTTTTCAACATCATGAATAAACTGCCAATAAATAATACAATGGCTGAAACTAACATACCAACGCTTTGATTTAAAGACTGTCCAATCATATCAACATCGTTTGTTACTCTGGACAGAATATCCCCTGTTGTTGTCTGATTATAATACCACATAGGCAAGCAATTAATTTTTTTAGAAATATTGCTTCTTAAAGATTTAGAAATTTTCTGTGTAACAGTTGCCATGATAAAATTTTGCGAAACTGATAATAAATAGCTTATTGCATAAAATACAACCAGTGTCAAACCAATTGTTTTCACTGCATTCATGTCAATGCCTGTCATAATGCCTTTTGTAATTTCTTCTGTCATGTCTGAAAGCTTATCAGGGCCAATTAAAGTTAGTATTGTACTAATGACAGAGCAAATTAAAGCAATCATTATCACAGCAATATAATTTTTACAGTATTTTAATAATTTTTTCCAAGTACCAGTGAAATCTTTTGCCTTTTCACCACCGCCACGCATGCCACCATGTCCCATGACTTTAGGCGGTCTTTGATAATTTTTCTGTTCCATTAGGCAAGTTCCTCCTTTGATAATTGTGATAATGCAATTTGCTGATAGACTTCACAATTCTGCATTAAGTCATCATGCTTACCCATGCCGGCAATTTTGCCTTCATCAAGAACAATAATTTTATCTGCATCACGAATTGTGCCGATTCTCTGTGCGACAATGAAACGTGTTGCATCTTTGCAAGTTTGATTTAATGCATTTCTTAAAGTTTTATCTGTTTTATAATCAAGTGCAGAAAACGAATCATCAAAAATAAAAATTTCTGGTTTCCAAGCAATCGCTCTGGCAATAGAAATTCTTTGTTTTTGACCGCCGGATAAATTAGACCCTCCTTGCGCAACATAGCCGTCATAGCCTTTATGAATTTTTTGAATAATATCAGTCGCTTGTGCTGTCGCAATTGCTTGTTCTAAGTCATTTTGCGTAGGAGCTGTCTTGTTATTATCGCCATAAATTACATTAGAACGAATTGTACCAGAAAATAGCATTGCTTTTTGAGAAACATAGCCGATTTTATTTCTAAGTGCTTTTTGAGAATAATTTTTGACATTCACGCCGTCAACGAGAATTTCACCCTCTGTTGCATCATAAAATCTGGGAATTAAATTAATAACTGTACTTTTACCGCAACCAGTTGCACCAATTAATGCAATAGTTTCGCCTTTTTTAGCTGTAAAAGAAATATCATGAATCACATCTGCATCAGCGTCAGGATAACGAAACGATACATGTTTAAATTCAACTTCACCAGTTTTATTTGTAATATTTGCTGTAGCTGTACCATCTGCAATACTAAGTTTTGTGTTTAACACTTCCAGAATACGCTTTGCGGAAACAGAAGCTCTTGGCAAAATCATGAAAATCATAACTAATAGCATAAATGCCATTACGACTTGAATTGCATATTGTGAAAATACCATCATGTCGGCAAATAATTCAGCTTTTTCTGTCATATTCGCATTGTTAATTAAAATAGCTCCAATCCAGTAAACACTTAACGTTAAGCCACACATAATCATTTGAATACTAGGCATCATAAATGCCATTGTTCGCATCGTAAATAAATGTGTTTTCATAGTTTCCTGATTGGCATTTTCAAATTTTTGTTCCTGATAATTTTCAGCGTTATATGCTCGTACAACTCGAATACCAGTTAAATTTTCTCTTGTCACTCGGTTTAAATTATCTGTTAAAACTTGTAATTTCTGAAATTTTGGAAATGCAATGAAAATACATGTACCTACAATTAGTAATAATACAGCAACAGCTACACCAGTTGCTGTCATCCATTGCCATTGTTTTCCGGCAATTTTACAAATTGCCCAAACTGCCATAATAGGAGCTTTAATCATAACTTGTAAGCCTAAGACAATTACCATTTGTATTTGTGTCACGTCATTTGTAGAACGAGTAATTAAGCTTGCAGTTGAGAATTTTCCAATTTCCGCCATAGAAAAAGATTGTACTTTGCGAAATAATTTACTTCTTATAGTTGCACTAAATTCAGAAGCAATTTTTGCCGCACAAACTGCTGTTGCAAACGAACAAGCTAAACTGCCGAACGCACAAAGTAACATTTTTGCGCCTGCTGTTAAAATTTCTGTCATTTCACTGCCATCTGTTTGAATTAACAAAGTAATATCAGACATATAATCCGGCAGTGTCAAATCAAGCCATACTTGTAAAACAACGAATAATAATGCAATTCCTGCAAGTCCCCATTCTTTTTTGGTAAAATACCGAAATAATTTTATCATGCTAGGATTCTCCTTTCATTAATGAAAATAAATTATACATTCTTTGAATTTTCAAGAATGACATGTATTTCTTTGATAACTGCAAAGGCATTTTCTAAGCGTTCCATGCCAATCTTGTCAATCATTTGTGAAATATCTTTCCGCATATTTTGCTTAAGATTTTGAATTTTTTCCTCTCCGCATGGCGTAAGGCAAACAATTGTTACTCTCGCATCATTTGGAGCTGATTTTTTGATAATTAAGCCTTTAGATTCCATTTTTTTTAGCAATACAGCTACTCTCGCCGTGCTTACATGCATAAATTCACTGATTGCCCCTGCGGTTACTGGTTCTTTGGATTCGTCTAATAATCGCAATACTGCACCAATGCCGGCTTTTATTTGGTTTTCTTTTTTCATGAGATGTCCAGAATGCATGTTATCAAAGATTTTTATAAATCTTTCTATTTGTTCTTCCGTTGCCATATGAATTATCTCCTTTCTGAAAATCTAACTTAGTTAGTTATTTTGCTAACAGGGTTAGATTATAAACTGTTATTATGCTTATATTATGATAGCATTGTGATAATTATATGAAACATGTTTTTTAGATATGCATTACATGAAAAAGTAAAATTTCCGAAAACAGAAACTGCTTTCGGAAATTCTACACTCTCTAATTAACTAAGGGAAAAAATACTATGACCCCTACGGGAATCGAACCCATGTTGCCAGAATGAAAATCTGGAGTCTTAACCGCTTGACCAAGGGGCCTTATGGTAGCGGCAGCTGGATTTGAACCAGTGACCGTTCGGGTATGAACCGAATGCTCTAGCCAACTGAGCTATGCCGCCGTACTTGTCCTTTGCTGTAATCAGCTTTTATATTATAGCATAGAAAAATAATTTTGTCAAGGGGTTTTT
>CAMWHN010000180.1 GCA_947174085.1 uncultured Ruminococcus sp. | reverse complement strand
TTAGATTATATTATAATAATATTATCATTTTACAACAGGAGTTTCTATTATGATTTTTATTACTGGAGATATTCATGGCGAATATGATATTCATAAATTTTCAACTAAAAATTTTCCCATGCAAAAATTATTATCACGTTCTGATTATATGATAATTTGTGGTGATTTTGGTTTAATATGGGACGGTTCAAACTCTGACCGTTGGTGGTTAAATTGGCTGGAAAAAAAGCCTTGGACAACGCTTTTTATTGATGGTAATCATGAAAATTTTGACATGTTAGAATCTTATCCCCTCACAGAATGGAATAAAACACAAGTACATCAAATTACAAAACATATTATACATCTCTGTAGAGGCAGTGTATTTGAACTAGAGGGAAAACGTTTTTTTGCATTTGGCGGTGCAGAAAGTCATGATAAAAAATTCAGAAAAAAAGGCATTTCTTTTTGGGAACAAGAAATGCCTAATTCACAAGAAATGCAACACGGACGAAAAACTTTAGAAAAATTTAACTGGCAAACAGATATTGTCATTACACATTCTTTACCACAGCATTTGCAAGAAAAAATAGATGATAATTATAAAAGCAATGCCTTAACAAAATATTTTGATGAAATCGACACAAAGCTAAATTTTAAATTTTGGTTTTCTGGACATTATCATATGTCAGCTTCCCTTGATGAGAAACATTTTTTAGTATATCATAATATTTTACAATTAACAGACAACAGCTTTACCTGTATTTATTCACAAGCTGACTAATTAACGTGAGTTCGAGCGAAAAATTAGTCAAGTAGGAATAAAAAAGCCTTACTGTCCTGCAAATCCATCAGTTCATTCTTCATATTTTTCTTTGCCCTGTTGACAAGTGTATAAAGCAGATTTTTAAAATAAAGAAAGCAAAGGAGAAATATCTTGATTTTCTTGAAATCATATGTATCGAATTAAACTTAGTTTTATTTAACACTAATTTGATAAGAAAAAGCTGTCACAAAGATATATGCGACAGCTTTTTTTAATTTAATCATAACGAAGTGCATCAATCGGATTCATTTTGGCAGCTTTATTTGCTGGATAGTAACCAAAGAAAACACCTGTTATAATAGAGAACATCACAGAAATAATAATTGCCGGTACAGATGGTTGTACTGTGATTGAGAATAAAGATGCATATGTTGGATACATATTTGTGACAACTGTTTTTGCGATATAGCCAATTAACATGCCATTTATTATACCAATCAGAATGCCGATAATCCCACCAATCAGACAAATTAAAATTGCCTCTACAACAAATTGCATTCTGATATAAGAATTTTGCGCACCAAGAGCTTTTCTGATACCAATTTCTTTGGTACGTTCCGTAATACTCACAAGCATAATATTCATAACACCCACACCGCCGACAATCAATGAAATGGCTGCAATAACAGAAATTGCAATTGTAATTACATTAATAACAGCATTAATCATGCCAAGTTGTGACTGCATATTGACAATTTCAACAGTCATATAGGGCTTTTCAGCTTTTTGATACTGTTCTGCAAAAAAATCCCGTATTACTTGTTCCTGTAGGTCAATATCATACTCTGGATTATAATAAATATCCACCCAGTAGCGATAACTATTTTCTTGATGAAGCAAGTGCATCATCGTGTCCAAAGGTACATATATAGGTGTTATTTTTTCAATATCTTTCATACCAGGTTTATAAGCATAATTTAAATAGGTTGCTGGCAGTTCAAATATACCTACAATAATAAAATCTTCTGTTTGACCAGTTGCTTCTAATTCTAGTGTAACTGTTTGTCCGATTGGATTGACATCTGGTGCAAAATATTGTGATACAAACAAGTCTGATACAGCAATTGTCTGTTTCAGATTTAAATTATCCTGATAATTAATCTCTCTGCCAGATATAAATTTAATATCCCCTAGATTATCAAAATTCAGAACACCATTAATAGTAACACTCATAGACTGGTCTTTCCAGTTACGCATTCCTGAACTGCCATAATTTTCGTTTAGACTTAAACTGAAATAATCAGGATATGTCTGCACTAATTCATCTAGCATCTGACGGGAAATCATATCTTCATCTTTGTAAGTATAAATTTGTGAGTCATCATCTTCTTCATAATTTGAAAAATC
The DNA here is from genome assembly GCA_947174085.1 of uncultured Ruminococcus sp. GTDB lineage: Bacteria > Bacillota > Clostridia > Oscillospirales > Ruminococcaceae > UBA3855. Next base: position 2,807 of record CAMWHN010000180.1, on the reverse strand, counting down.
AATTTGTGAATAGACTTCAAAATAGTTCATAGAACCCATGGAATTAAATGTATTTGTCAGCGTTTTCTGAATAGACGAGCCAATTGTTGTAATCGTAATTACTGCGCTGATACCGATAATAATGCCTAACATTGTCAGCAATGCACGCATTTTATTTGCTAAGATAGACGTGAATGCAAGACGGATATTTTCAAAAAACTGCACTGTCGTTCACCCCCGTATCTGCAATGATACTGCCATCACTGATAGTAATCATACGCTGTGTTTCTTCGGCAAGTTCCGGACTATGTGTAATTAACACAATCGTTGTACCTTCTTCTTGATGAAGTTTATGAAACAAATCCATAATCATACGCCCTGTCTTAGTGTCTAATGCCCCTGTTGGTTCATCTGCTAACAGGATAGAAGGCTTATTTGCCATAGCACGTGCAATCGCAACACGTTGTTTCTGACCGCCGGAGAGTTCATTCGGCTGATGGTAGGCACGTTCTGTCATGCCGACAATTTCTAATAATTCCATTGTTCTTTCTAAACGCTGTTTTCTTGATATACCAGCATACATCATAGGCATTTCTACATTTTTAATAGCATTCGTTCTGGAAATTAAATTAAATGTCTGAAATACAAAACCAATTTCTTTATTTCTGATATGACTTAATTCTGTGTCATCTAACGTGCTGATATCGACACCGTTTAGGAGATAAGTCCCCTTTGTTGGTCTGTCTAATGCACCAATGATATTCATGAGTGTACTCTTACCAGAACCTGATTGTCCAACAATGGAAACAAATTCACCTTCGTGAACATCAAGCGAAATGCCATTCAAAATTTGTAATTCATTTAGTTTGCCAATATAATAGCGTTTGATAATATTTCTCATAGAGATAATTGTTTTATTCATTGCTGTCAGCTCCGTTTCCCTGTACAGCATTGTTGACATCAGAAATCGGCAAAACATCACCATCTTGGTAATTACTAGGATTCATGACAATCGTATCGCCTTCTTTAATTTCGGAAGAAGTAATTTCTGTATAATAAGTACCCTCCATACCTTTTTCAACTATAACGGATTTTGCTTTTGTTACGCCGTCATCTCCTTTGACAGCAAGTAATACATGACTAGTTTCATCTTCGTCTGTGATAATCGCATCATAAGGCACAGCTAATACATCTTTTTTCTCGTCCAGAATAATTTTTACTTTGGCATTCATGCCAATTAATAATTCAGACTCACTGTCATCTACTGTAATTTCTGCTGAATAACCGCCTGTTGCCGTTCCTGTTGCAGATACTCCCTGCGCAGGTGTATTATAAATATTTACAACACGACTGACAGTAGCATTAAATTCTTTATCGCCAGTTGCAGAAGTTTTTACAATGGCAGGCATACCCTCTTGAATATTTAAAATATCTGCCTCACTGATTTGTACTTTGATTTTTAAAGAATCCGTGTCTTCAATTGTCATAAGTGCATCTGTTGTCGGAATACTCCCTTCCGCAATATTCACAGAAGTAATTACACCACTTTTGGGAGCTTTTACTGTGCATTCTGCAATTGAATCAGCAAGCTTTTCGAGTTCTGTTTTAGAATTATTATCTTGCTGGAACTGTTCTGCGTCCAGAATATCCTGATAATTCTGAATTGTCATATCTGCACTGCGTTCCGCAGCAGCATAAGCATCTTGTGCAGATTGTACAGCACTATCATAAGTACTAAATTGTTCACGAATCGCCTCTAAAGAAGATTGCTTTGTCTGAACATTCATTTCAGCTTCCTGATAAGTCTGTGATGCTTCCGCATATTTTTGAGGGTCATCTGTTGTATTCATCGTATTTTTTGCTTCGTCACGGCGAACAATTTCATTATTAAGTTCATTGACGAGATTACTTTCTTTTTCATATGCCTTATTCTGTGCATTAATCGCATCATTAATAGCACGCTGTGCCTGTGCAAGATTAATTTCTTTATCCCGCTTTGCATTTGCAAGATTACGTTCATTAATTTTGTGTGTATTCTCACTCTGATTTTGTGAATTTTCCTGCGTTTTCAGCAAATTATCATACTGTTGCTGTAACTCGGAGCTGTCGAACACACAAAGCACATCACCTTCATTCACATGACTGCCTAATTCTACGTTCAAAGTTGCAACTTTTGCAGTCAGTTTGCTTGTAATCTTAATCAAATTTTCACTTTCAACATTACCGGAAACATTGATATGATTAGAAATATCATGATATTCTATTTTTGTAGTTTCAACGGTATAATTTGAAAAGTCCTGTAATTGTGAAAGATTTCTGTTACATGCTGTGATGCCAACAGCACCACCACCTAAAATCAAGGCAATCACAATGATTGTAATAATTGTGCGTTTTTTCTTTTTCACCTGTTCCATAGTTATCTTAGAAACTCCTTTCTTTTGTTGAATGAAAAAATAACTGACAATTGTGCTTAGCAAGCACATTTAAAAAGTAACTGTACTAGAAAATTCTGTTGTTGCGTTACATGTATTATTTTTTCTAGTACACATGATATGATTATATATTATATCACATTTGATTTTTATTGTCAAGAGCTTTTTAAAATTATTTTACGGTTTTTGATGCGTAAACAAAATATTAATAAAATAAGAAGTCGATTGCAACAAGCGACTTCTTATATTTTATAAATGTATTATGTAACGTTTTTATATTTATTCTTCACGAATCCTGATTATCTTAAAGCTAATCATAGCACATTGACTGTAAAAATTTAATTAGACCTCTTGCGAAATAAAAAGAGATGTGATATAATAAAGATATGAAATATG
>CAMWHN010000179.1 GCA_947174085.1 uncultured Ruminococcus sp. | reverse complement strand
ATTTTTCTGTTCTGCAACGGATTCAATATTTGATATTAATTCTTCAATTTTTTCTAATTCTTCAGCAGAATTATTTTTCTTTTTCGGCTGTAATTTAGGCATTTTTGGAACATATCTTTTTGAAATATTACTTTTTTTAGTTACTTGTGTAACAGATGCTGTATTTAATTTTATTTCGGATTTTTTTGAACTATTACTTTTTTTAGTTACTTCTGCAATAGATTCTGTGTTTAATTTTATTTCAGATTTTTCTGAAATATTACTTTTTTTATTTGATTTTGTTTTAGATTTTTTTGAAATATTATTTTTAGTTTTCTTTGGCTGTGTCTGCTCTGTAACAGATACAGATTTTTTCTTCTTTTTTTGTTGCTTTTTATTTTTAGAAACAGGTTTATCCTGTGATTTAGGCAATGCAACTGTCTGTAATAAAGCCGTTGGTTCAAAACTCAAATCCGGAATAGTATCAAGTTTTTTAGGTGTGAGCAATACTTCTGTAACAGTCTGTGATTGCAAAATCTCCAGATTAGAATTTTTCTCTACTTCTGTAACAGGTTCTATTTTCTGTACATCACGTTGGAATAAATTCTGCATCATTCCAGAAATTCTATGTAAAAATCCGGCTTGTTGTCTGGCTTCTTCTTTTGCTTCCGAATCAAAAATTAATTTTTCTTCACTAGAAAGCATATCTTTTTTTAATTCTTCTGTAATTTTCAAAAAACTAGTATCTTGTGAAGACATTTCTGGAATTTCCGGCATATCTGCTAGAACTGGTGTTTCTAATTTTTCAGCATTTTCAAATACTTCCTGATATTCATCAGAAGCATTTTTTTCTGATAATTCTGAAAGCTTATCTTCCCAGTTTTGAATTTCTTCCGGTTCAGATTTCATTTCAGAAACTTGTACAATAACTTCTTTTTTTTGATTCATTTCAGCTTGTATTTTCATTTGTTCACGAATTTTAGCAGCTCTTTTCTGAACTTGTTCTTTGCGAATTTGTTCGGGAGTTTTGGGTGGCACAGAAGCAAGTGCTTTTTCTAACTGTTCCTGCCGAATCTTATCGACAACTCTGGTATCACGAGGAATATCTGGCGGTAATTCTTCTTTGATTTCAATACGGAAATTTTTTTTAGCAACTTTTGGCTGTGAATCAGAATTTGTTTTTATTTTTTTCTTATCAGATTTAGAATTTACTTTTTTTTCTATAATTTTTGTCGGCTTACGTTCTATATCCGGCTTTGGCATAGCATCTTCTAAAAGCCTGTCATGCATACGCACAACAGGATTTTGAGACGGTTCTTCTGAAAAATGGCTTACAGGTTCAGGCTCTGTAACAACTCTCTTGCGTTTGGGAGGCTTGCTATAAACAGGCTTAGGAACAGGCGTAATTTGCTCTTGTTCCTGATTCATTTTTTCAACAATTTTATCAACATGTTGTCTGGAGCGTTCACTAGCAGTAGATATATTTTTCATCAAATTTTCATCTTCAGGCACTAGACCTTGTAATAACTCTTTGATTTCATGCTCTTTTCTTTTCATAAATTATCAGCTCCGAATCTGACCATTTCCCGTAATACGATACTGTGTAGTTGTTAAAGCAAGTAATCCCATAGGTCCTCTTGCATGTAATTTCTGTGTAGAAATACCGATTTCCGCACCGAAGCCAAATTCTTCACCGTCTGTAAATCTTGTAGAAGCGTTCACATAAACAGCAGAAGAATCTACAGAATTTAAAAAATATTCTGCATTTTGCATATTCTGTGTTACAATACTTTCAGAATGATGGGTACTATATTTCAAAATATGATTCACAGCATTTTCTATATTTTTGACGATTTTAATTGCAATTTCATAATTAGAATATTCTTTGAAATAATCTTCTTCTGTTGCTAAAATCACACTATCACCAAGAATTTTTCTAGTATTCTCACAGCCATGAATAATTACTTTATGCTTTTCAAAAGCTTGCTGAATTTCCGGCAAAAACTTTTCTGCAATATTTTCATGTACTAAAAGCGTTTCAATCGCATTGCAAACTGACGGTCTTTGTGTTTTGGCATTATCCGCAATTGCAACAGCCATTTCTAAATCTGCACTTTCGTCTATGTAAACATGACAATTGCCTGCACCAGTTTCAATGACAGGCACAGTAGCTTGTTTGACAACAGCTTGAATTAACCCTGCGCCACCCCTTGGAATTAATACATCAAGATAACCATTCAAGCGCATCATATCTCCTGCTGTTTCACGGTCTGTTTTTTCTACCAACTGCACCAATTCTGCCGGTAAACCAACACTTGTCAAAGCATTCTGCATCACTTTTACAAGACAAGTATTTGAAAAAATTGCTTCTTTACCGCCACGCAAAATTACTGCATTACCGGCTTTTAAACACAATACAGCCGCATCAACTGTCACATTTGGACGAGATTCAAATATAATGCCGATTACACCCATTGGGACACGTACTTGACGGATTCTAAGCCCATTCGGACGAATCCACCCACGCACTTCTTCTCCAATGACATCTTCCATGCTTGCTACTTTCAGCACAGCATTTGCAATATTTTTGATTCTGGTTTCATCTAATTTCAATCTATCCTGCATAGCAAGGTTCATGTTATTTTTTACAGCCTGTTCTAAATCTTTTTGATTAGCAGAAATAATTTCTTCTGTAGAATTTAATAAATTTTTTGCAATTGCTTCTAACGCCTGATTTTTTAATACAGCACCTGCTTTGGCAATCACATGACTAGCTTGTTTTGCTTTTTGTCCTAATTCTTCCATATAATTCATAACAAAATAACTCCTTTCATGATTTCACAGCTGGAAAATAAGTTCCAATCTGTTCACCGTCAAATAATCTATATAAATCTTCCGGATTTCTACCGTTCATAATAATCATATCTACACCGGCAGTTGTTGCAATTTTAGCAGCAGTAATTTTAGTTGCCATACCGCCTGAACCTAAATTACTTCCTGCACCGCCGGCAAGATGTTCTATACTGTCATCAATTTGATTTACAACAGAAATCATTTTTGCATCTTGATTTTTATGCGGGTCTTCTGAATATAGTCCATCAATATCTGATAAAATAATTAACACTTCTGCACCAACGATAGATGCAACAATTGCAGAGAGTGAATCATTTTCACCAATTTCAAGCTCTAATTCATCAATTGCAACTGTATCATTTTCATTTACAATTGGTACAACACCCATTGCTGTTAAATTATCAACAGCATTTCTCACATTGTTCACCCTATCCGGTGTACTAATAATTGTTTTCGTCAATAAAATTTGCGCAACTGTCACGCTATATTTAGAAAACATTTCATCGTACACATGCATTAATTCGCATTGTCCAACTGCTGCCGCAGCTTGTTTACTAGGAGTATCTTTTGGGCGTTCTTTTAGATTTAATTTCCCGACACCAAGACCCACCGCACCAGAAGAAACTAAAATAATTTCATATCCAGCGTTTCGTAAATCTGCAAGTACTCGTGTTAAATTCGTCATACGGCGAATATTTAATTTTCCTGTTTTATGCGCTAGCGTAGAAGTTCCTAATTTAATCACAATTCTTTTTTTATTTTTTAAATTTATCATTAATTCAAATCCTTTCCAGTTTATTTACTTGATTAATTGGCTTACCGTTTAAATAGCACTCTAAATTATGCACAACGATTTTAATTAACCTGTCACGAGTTTCTAAAGCAGACCATGCAATATGAGGCGTTATCAAGCAGTTTTTTGCAGTTTTTAAGGGTGTATCTGGTGACATTGGCTCTTGTGCCAACACATCAAGACCTGCACCGGCTAATTTATTTTGATTTAAAGCATCTGCTAAATCTTGTTCGCAAATAATGCCACCTCTGGCTGTATTAATTAAATACGCTGTTGGCTTCATGAGTGCAAGTGTTTTCTGACAAATTAAATTTTCTGTCTGTTCCGTCAAAGGACAATGCAGGCTAATTACATCAGCATATTTAAAAATTTCTTCTTGAGAAACAAATTCATAGTTATTTATATCATTTTCTGGAATCGTTCTAGTATCAATCATTACTTTCATGCCAAAAGCTTCAGCGACTTTTGCGACACGTTTGCCAATACTGCCATAGCCAATCACACCAAATATTTTGCCATATAATTCATGCACCGGATAGGGAAAATAAGAAAATACTGGACTTCTTTCCCATTCGCCTTTTTTCACGGCTTCATGATATTTTGGCATATTGCCTGCTAAATCTAACAACAATGCAAATGTATGCTGTACAACTCCATAAGTCGAATATTCACCGGCATTACATACTATAATATTTCGTTCTGTTGCTGAATTTATATCAATATTATTATAGCCTGTTGCAAATAAGCCGATATATTTCAGATTTTTGCAATTTTCCATGACTTCTCTAGTAATCGGTGTTTTATTACACAGCACAATATCTGCATCTGCAATTTTTTCTGCAACTTCTTCGGGCTTTGTCGTGCCATTGCAAATTACTTCACCAAATCTTGAAAATTCATTTTCAATTTGCATACGCATATCAGGTAATGCAAGTGTATCGCCGTCAGGAATGACTATTTTCATCAAATTTCCTCCTGCTCATTTGTCTGTTTTGTTTCTTCTTGCGTCTCTAAGTTCTTAGATTTTTTGTCCTTATCTACTGTGAGAGAGAGTATCAAAGCCAAAAGCAATGCAATAAATTCAAATACACCGACACCATAAAATAACGTCATGTTATCCTGTGCGATATATGGCAATAGCGTACACGGAAACGCTATTGCTAATACAAGATAATGCTTTTTTTTATAGCGAATAAACTGCATACCAAATATTAAAATTGACAGCAACGCTAAAAAAACATGCAAACCTGTTTGAATCGGAAATAAACTATTAATTACTTCTGTTTTTTCCATAATTACCAGCTCCTTGAAGCCAAGGCCTCACTTCTAAGTGAGGTTAT
>CAMWHN010000178.1 GCA_947174085.1 uncultured Ruminococcus sp. | reverse complement strand
AATTTAAGCATGCTGTCAACTAAATTATTTATCTTGACAAAATGCGAAAAATATGCTATACTGTAATCAAATAATCGAAAGGACTTAACTGCATGAATATCACATCATTTCCGCTGAAAAGCGCAGGGCTAGAAAGCTTAATCACAGAAACAAAAACTTGTTGGGAAGTATTACAAAAAGAAAAACGTCCGATTTTTATTTATGGCATGGGAGATGGTGCTGAAAAAATTATGACAGTCTTCCGGCAATATCATATTGCAGTTGCTGGTATTTTTGCAAGTGATGAATTTGTAAGAGGGCATTCTTTTGCCGGACATCAAGTGCATAAATTATCAGAAATTGAAGAAGCAATAGACGATTTTGTAATTGTCCTAGCATTTGGGACAAATTATCCGGATATGATTCAGAGAATTAAAAATATTGCAAAAAAACATATGCTTTATGCACCAGATGTGCCAGTTATTGGAAATGGTTTATTCACCTATCAATATTTTTTAGAACATTTACCAGAATTTAATGCTGTATACAGAATGCTTGCAGATGACGAATCACGCAGAGTCTATATAAATATTATACAATATAAAATTAGTGGTAAAATTAATTATTTAGAATTAATTAATCATGATTCTGATTCTATTTTTCGAGGGATTCTTAAGCCTACCAGAAACGAATGCTTTGTAGATTTAGGGGCTTATAATGGCGATACGATTCGAGAATTATTATATTATACGCATCAAAAATATTATTCTGTTCATGCGGTTGAACCAGATAAAAAAAATTTTAAAAAATTAGAACGCTATGTCACAGAATCTAATTTAAAACATGTAAAATTACATCATTGTGTGGCATGGTGCAAAGATACACAATTGCCATTTAGTTCCAAAGCCGGCAGAAATTCTAGTCTTACGACAGGTGGCGAATTATTTCCGGCTTGCTCTGTAGATAGTTTAGTACACAATGAATCTGTAAGTTTTCTAAAAATGGACGTAGAAGGCTTTGAACGGGAAGCACTTTGGGGAGCTTTTAAAACAATTTATCATTATCAGCCTAAATTATGTGTTTCGATTTATCACAGAAATCAAGATATTTTTGAATTGCCTTTATTAGTAAAAATGCTCAATCCGAATTATAAAATTTATATTCGGCATAAATTATATATTCCGGCATGGGATACGAATTTATATGCCTTACCTGATGAAATTTAAATCAAATAAATTTTAGCCCTGCCAAAAAATCTGTAAAAATATCTTGTTTTACCCTTGATTTTTATATCCAGTTATGTTATAATGAAAATAATTACAAAATTTTCAATAAGGACTGATGAATTATGAATTATATACAAGCAAAAACTAAATTAGAAGCTTATCATCAAGAACATTTGCTTGACTGGTATGATGAAATTTCTGAAACAGAGCAATCTCAATTATTAGAACAAATTGACGCACTGGACATGCAGTTATTAGATATTTTTGCAAATTATCAGCAAAATGGAGAAGCTCCAAGAGGTAAATTAGAACCTATGGGCGCATTGACAATTCAGGAAATTGCGGAAAATCATGATAAATTTGAACATGCTGGATTAGATGCCATTCGTCATGGCAAAGTCGGAGCTGTTTTATTAGCCGGTGGCATGGGAACAAGATTAGGATTTGACAAACCGAAAGGCATGTATAATATCGGCTTGTCAAGAAAATTATATATTTTTGAATGTTTAATTAATAATTTAATGCAAGTTGTTGACAAGGCAGGTGCATTTGTGCCGTTGTTCATCATGACAAGTGAAAAGAATGACGAGGAAACGAGAGAATTTTTTGCCGAAATGAAATATTTTGGTTATAATCCGGAATATATTTATTTTTTCGTACAGGATACTGCACCTGCTGTGAATGCAGAAGGTAAAATTTTACTGGAAGAAAAAGGAAAAATTGCAACTTCTCCGAATGGCAATGGCGGTTGGTTTTCTTCGTTAGTAAAATCTGGATTACTAAATGTTCTGCAACGAGAAGAAATTGAATGGTTAAATATTTTTTCTGTAGATAATGTCTTGCAAAAAATTGCTGACCCATGCTTTATTGGCGCAACGATTTTATCCGGCTGTGAATCTGGTAGCAAAGTTGTTAGCAAAGCAGATCCGGAAGAACGTGTTGGTGTTTTATGTTTAGAAGACGGCAAGCCCTCTATTGTAGAATATTTCGAAATGACACCTGAAATGATTACAAGCCGTGAATCTAATGGCAGATTGTCTTATAATTACGGCGTGATTTTAAATTATTTATTCCAGACAAAAAAATTAGTAGAATTGCTAGATAATCAGCTTTCTGTGCATATTGTGAATAAAAAAGTGCCATATATTGACGCAAACGGTAATTTTGTCAATCCTGAAAATGTCAATGCCTATAAATTTGAAAAACTTGTATTAGATATGGTTCATTTGCAAAATAGTTGTTTGTCATACGAAGTAGAACGTGCGAAAGAGTTTGCACCCGTGAAAAATGCAGAAGGTGTTGACTCTGTCATTTCTGCACAAGAATTACTAAGACAAAATGGCATTAAGCTTTAATGATTAAATTAACAGGTGAGTAACTATGCATATTAGAAAAGCAACTGAAAAAGATATTCCTGATATTAATAGATTATTACATCAAGTTCTAACCGTACATCATGAGGGCAGACCGGATTTATTCAAGCCAGACTGTAAAAAATATACAGATAGCGAATTAAAAATATTATTACAGGATAATACAAAACCTGTATTTGTTGCAATTGATTCTGCCGGAAATCTGTTAGGCTATGTATTTTGTATATTAAAAATTTATCAAGATAATCATATTCATACAGACAGAAAAGAATTATATATTGATGATTTGTGTGTAGAATCTTTCATGCGTGGCAAGCATATCGGAAAAAATTTATATGAATATGTTTTAGATTATGCAAAATCGATTGGCTGTTATCATGTGACTTTAAACGTTTGGGCATGTAATCCCAGTGCAGAAGCATTTTATCAGGCTATGGGCATGAAGCCTTATAAAACAAGTATGGAAGTTATTTTATCATAAAAAAATCCCCCTGTGTACAGGGGAATTTTTTTATAATAATACTGGTTGCAACTGTTTTTTATTTAAGGCACTAATAATAGTATCTGCTGTTTTAGAAAAATCTGCGACTAACGAAGTTGGTTTTTTCTGTGCGTCATCTTGCCGAAACGGCACAAAATAATAATATTTTGTATTAAATAATAAGCCAATATGTTTCATGCTACCAGCAAGCGAATCGTTAGAAGCAATTGCAAGTACAACAGGTTTTTGTCCTCTTAAATGCGATTTGACAGCCATTGTGACTGGATTATCTGTAATACTTAATGCAAGTTTTGCTGTTGTATTAGAAGTACATGGTTCAACAAGCATAATATCTGTTAAATTTTTAGGGCCTATTGGTTCAGCATCTTCAATCGTAGAAATAATATTTTTATTCGCAATAGATTCTAATTTCTGACATTGTTGTTTTGCTTCTCCAAATCTGGTAGAAATATGACTCGCATTCCAAGACATAATCGGAATTAATTCAGCTCCACAGGAAACTAAATATTCTGCTTGCTGAAAAGCCTGTGCAAATGTACAAAAAGACCCTGTCATAGCAAAGCCGATTTTAATGCCTTCTAAATCATGCATCTAATATCCCCCTTTCGTCTAAGATATGCAGAATTGTTTTTGCAATAATTTCTCCTGCGGTAATCGGCGCAGTTTTTCCAGGTAAAGACAATGCCCAGACAACACGTCTATTTAACATTTGTGCAGATTCTAAATCAATTCCCCCCGGTTTAGACGCTAAATCTAATATTAAAGCATTTTCCCGAATTTTTTCTAATACGGATTTTGTAATAACCTGTGCCGGAACAGTATTGCAAATCACATCAAATTTTTCAATATTATTTTCTAATCCTGAAAATGATATACTTTCACAGCCTAATAATTCTGCTTCAGCACGTTTGACAACATTTCTTGCAACAACAGTTACTTTTGCACCCATTGCTTGTAACAGCAATGCCAATCGACTGCCAATTCTGCCAAAGCCTAGAATCATAATTTTACTGCCATGAATCGTACTTGCCATTTCTTCTAGCATAATTTGAATTGCACCCTCTGCTGTCGGAACGGCATTTCTAGTAGCTAATTCTTCTCTTGCTAAGTAATCAATCATTTTAAAACCGGATTCTTGAAAAATTTCTTTTGATTTTCCAAATTTTCCGCCAAGAACTAAAGCATTTGGCTTTAACAAAGATAATAAACCTTTTACTGAAATATTTCGTCTGCTAAACGGTGCATTGACTAGTACACCATCATCTGATACAGGCATTGGCAAGACTAATACATCACACATTGGCAAACCATCTGCCATAGATTCCGCAAGTTTTACGGTTTCAAATGGAATCACTTGTCTTGTGAATCCCATTGCATATGTTTCAAACTGTTCCGCAAGTGTTCCGGCTGTATAGCCATATCGTAAATCTCCGCCGGCAACGAGGATTGTTTTTTTATTACTCATGTAAAATCTCTCCTTTTTGAGCTTTTCTGCTCTTATTACAGAATATGCAAGATGATTTCAATTTGTGACGGAAATTATATTAATTATATTCTCTGTCCAGTTTTCGTCATGTTCTTGAATTAAATATACACGAAAACCATAAATTTTCCCATTTTCTAATACAGATTTATCATCATCAATATGCAAGTCTATTCTATAATGTGATGGATATTTTGACGGCATAGCCTCTGATTTATTAGCTTGTACTTCAAGAGAATGTCTTGTGCCATTAATAACACCATCAAGCTGAATCCCATAGCATAGAAATAATTTTCTAATATATTTTTCTGTTCTGAACGAAGTTGTATAAATCCAAACTTCAATTTTATTTTTTTTTAAATATTTTATTAATTCAACAGTTCCTTTTCTTAGTCTATCAGGATAAATA
>CAMWHN010000177.1 GCA_947174085.1 uncultured Ruminococcus sp. | reverse complement strand
AGTATAAACAGTGCAAAAACTGTGAATATTTTTACAGCTCTGATAGTATTCGCCGTGATGCTGTTCTACAGTTATTTATGTCCCTATCTTTCAGATGACTGGCATTTTTTATTTGTCTGGGAAGATTTTGACCCGACAGAGAATCCGCAGTATGTCCAGAATTTACAGGATATTTTGATTTCCATGAAAAATTATTATCAGCTCAGCGGAGGGAGAGTGATTCCGCATTTTCTGACTTATTGTATATTATTTTTGCCAAAGACAATATTCAATATTTTGAACAGTATTCTATTTTCCGTACTCTGCTTTCTGATTTATAAAATCACGCTTTGTTTTACCAACTGCAAAAAAACATGGTTATTTCCGTTGGTCAGTCTGCTGACATTCCAGTATATTCCATTGTTCGGCGATAATGCACTCTGGATTTCTGGCGCAGTCAATTATATGTGGATGACTGTGTTATTTCTCTGCTGTATTGACTGGCTGTTGACCAAGTTTGAAAAAGCATCTTTTCTGGAATATATTCTAATTATTCCTGTATTTATGTTATCCGGTGCAAGCAATGAAATTACCGGCGGTATGCTGATTGTAGCTGTTGTAGTTTATTTTATCACGCATCAGGAAAAATCTCATATCCTGCGATTACTGGTACTGGCTGTTTCTGTAATCCCCGGAATGATTCTTGTGCTGACCGCACCTGGCAATACTGTCCGTCGTATGAAAGTTGAAAAAATAGAAGCTCCAGGAATTTCAGAAATATTGCAAACAGCAGTTTCTTATCTTCAATTTCTGGTAAAAGATTATCTTCTGTTTTTGGAAGTAATTCTATTTGCATGTTTTGTATCATTTATCATGAAAGAAAGATTCATGATATTTCTGAAGAAAAATTTCTGTTTTTTTATTGGAATCATTGGAATTATGGTACTTTCTGTTACTGGTTTCCTAACAAAACGTCCTATGATTTTTGGCTGTGTTCTGCTGATTTCAGCATTTTTAAGTGCAATATCTCAGATTTACGAGTTCTGTAAAGAGCAGGAAATTGAAAATGCGCAGAAATTACTGGTTATCTTGAAAGCTTTCCTGAATACAGTTGTATTAGTGATGATTCTGATTGCTGTCTGTGAGAGAATTATTCTGTTATGGATTCCGGCTTTGCTAATTTTCTTTTTGAATTTCTTCTTGAATCGATTAAAAAAAGAAAAATTTAGAAATCTGGATTTTTCAAAACTGGGAGCATTATTTTCAAAATACAGATTATATGCTGTGATTGCTGTATTTCTCGTGTTGAGTATCAATTTCGGCATAAATAGTGTGAAATATATTGACTGGTCAAAAACAGCGAAAGATTATGAAAACAAAATTACAGAATATGTATTGAAAAACGAACTGGCAGAAGCAATGAATGTAATTAAGGATTATAAAGACTTCGGAAAATTTTTTCCTCAAGAAAGTACATCTGCTCCGAAAAGTTATTTTATAGAATGGATCGCAGCTTACTATGGCGTTGATACACAGGAATTTGTAGAAGAATATTCTGTTCATAAGAACAGACCCAAATCATAAATCATGAACATAAAAAAAAGCCTTTGCAGAATACACTGCAAAGGCTTTTGTGATTAAAATTTTGATTTAGTAATTTTAATTATTTTTAGAGGAAGGTGTATAAACAGTCGGAGCTTTTGGCAAGTCATAGCCTGTGCCTAAGAAATAATCTGTATGCGGTGGCTGATTATAGCCATTATTCTGGGAAGCAACTTGCACACGATATTGTGAATTATGCATCAGTGTATAAATTGGATATTCTGTTGTATAAGTTGTTGTAAATACACGCAAGCCTGTTCCGTCAGATTTGCGGAAAACCATTTCTTCACGCCAGTCACCTGTTAAATCACAAGTGATACAAGCATTAGATTTAGAAGCATTATTATAAGCTACCCCGTCACCTGTAAATACTCTGCCTTTGTCGTATTGGTCAATCATAGTTCTGTCAAGTACGGCTCTTTCTAAAACATCTGTCCAGTAAACAACAGAATTTTGACCCCATTTGGTAATATCAGACCATTGACAAACAATATCATGACTACCCGTTGCAGAATATACATTACCAGAATGAGAACCAACCATTTCTGCACTGTCATTTCCTGCAATCAAATTATCTGCTAAACATCTGCCTGTATCACCTGAAGCAGTTTCACGGAATAATTCTTTACCAGTTTTCGCATCACGCAACAAAACACCATAATTTACTTTTTTGCCATTTGGATGTGTTTCATCTTCTAAACACTGGAAGATTTCAAGACCTTCGTTATTTAAATCAAAATCACCAATATGCAATGCATCACCGTGAGCATTACCTGTTGTATATAATAACTTGCCGTTATCGTCTACAACAGCAGAACCTATTACAATTTCATCTTTTCCATCACCGTCTACATCAGCAGCCATGCAATGATGATTACCATCACCATAACCAGCAACTGATTTATCATAACCAGTGTCCCATGTCCAACGTTTCACAAGTTTTTTGTCCTTAACGTCCCAAGTAGCAATGACAGCTCTTGTATAATAGCCACGTCCGAATACTGCGCTTGGGTGTTCGCCGTCTAAATAAGCTACACATGCCGTAAATCTGTCAACACGGTTGCCATAACCATCGCCCCAATCTGCAACATTTCCTCTTGGCGGGTCATAATCCTGTGTATCTAAAGCTTTTCCTGTTTCGCCGTCAAATAAAGTCAAATATTCTGGACCTGTTAAAATTCTTCCTGCGTCACTGCGATAATCTGCTGACGCATCACCAATGACTTTCCCTGTACCGTCAACCGTACCATCAGCTGTTTTGCAAATTAATTCTGCTTTGCCGTCACCGTCAAAATCAAATACATTAAATTGCGTATAATGCGCACCAGCACGGATATTCTTGCCTAAGTCAATGCGCCATAGCATTGTGCCATTGAGTTTATAGCAATCTAAATATACATTGCCAGTATATCCATTTTTGGAATTATCTTGGGAATTAGATGGATCCCATTTTACAATAATTTCATATTCGCCGTCACCGTCAACATCTCCAACAGAACAGTCATTTTCTGTATATGTGCATGTCGTACCGTCAGGCATTGTCATGTCAGCAGGTTTCTGTGTTGGAATATCAAAATACGCACCGCTTTGACCTGAATTTTTTGTTGCATATACAATCGCAGAATTTGCAAATTCCGTCATAGTTGCGCCGACAAAAGTATCTACTGTATAATTATCTGTAGCCGTACCGCCTTCATCATAATAATTCGTTGCCTCACCAGAAACAATATTCGCAAGTAATTCGCCGTTTTTATAAAGCTTAAAGCTTGTGTTATTGCTGTCTGTTGCAAGGACTCTCCATGAAATTAACATGCCTGTGCCAGTATATGCCGCACTTACACCACGGTTTAAATCTTCTACTTGTCTGCCAACGCCATATTGATTATTCTCAGAACCAGAATTGCTGACTTCTGCCTTTATTGCCCCAATTGGCTGTGAAGCACTTACTTCGCCGTTAGATGCTTTAATCGCAATATAATCAATATTAGATGCACCGTCAGCCGTCTGTGATGTAAATGTCAATGCATTCACACCGGCTTGTAATGGTAAATAAATAACTTCTTCTTGCCAAGTTGTCCAATCTCCAGTTACTTCGCCTTTCAGCGTCCAGTAAACAATTTGATTATTAAGTGTGACTGCAACGGTTCTATCACTTGTACCGCCATTTGCATATCTAACTGTGACAGCATACACACCATCAGTATTTGCAGAAATATTCCAAGTAGCCGTGACATTTTCTTTATTATCAAGATTTAAATATGCCGATTCTGTAAAGCCTGTGTTAGTCGTTTCAGAAATACCCTCTGTGTAATTTGCATCAATTCCGGCATAACGACGTTCAGAGCTAATATCTTGTTTTTTTAATTTTTCTTTGCCGTGTAAATATTTTTGTAATGCTACAATATCTTTTACAGCAAAATCTCCATCACCTGTGACATTACCAGCAAGTTTCTGATGTTCAGTCCCCTTGCCAGATAATAAAATTTTCTTTGCAATAACCCAGTCATAAATATTAACTAGTTTATCATCATTCAAGTCACCTGCAATGTAATCTTCTCCAGTAACTGTTACATTAGTTTCTTTGAGATTTGTCGCATAATTTACTGGAATTAATTCCCAATCTTGACAATTAAATCCGTTCTGCTCCCATTGCTGAATATTTGCACCCGAAGTTGTTTCAGCATTAATCACTTCTACTGCTTTTCCAGTTGCTTTGCTGATAATTCTGACACTGCCATCTGAATTTGCTTCTAAGCTAAATAATTGATTTTCTGCTCCCGTTGCACTAGCAATATTAATATTTGCTTCAGTTGTTTCAGCATTTAGCGCACTGCCACTCATGGCTAAAATTTGATAATAGCCGTTTTCAGTTGCTTGTAATTTCCAAGTATTTAATTCTGTTGCTCTTGTGAGAGTACTCTGCACAACGTTATCAGAATCAATGCTCATGTAAATACTGCTGTTCACATTGCGAATGACATAAATACCGTCTAAAGCGTTTGTATCCACAGCCGAAGCAATGTCAATACCTTGTGCAAATGGCAATGTTGTAAGAATCATGAGACTAGCCAAAAAGGCTTTTACTTTTTTCATATAAACCATCTCCCATCTTAAAAAGTTTTAAAAATAAATTTACGCAAAAAATATCTATTATTTATATTATACAACTTTTTTTAAATTCGTCAAGTAGTTTAATTAAATTTTGTGCAAATTTACGAATTTAAAAATTTTTTTAAAAACTTGTCATGTTTTATGATTGTCAAGTGTTTTATTAGTAGCAGTGTGTCAAGGCAAGAATTTCTCAAAATATTAAGGACCTGTCTCTTAGACACATCGCCAAGCCCAAGAGACATCTCAGGATGTCTTATGCGGTCTTCTGCATGGAAAAAAAACGGGGGGGGCGGGGGGGGGGGGGG
>CAMWHN010000176.1 GCA_947174085.1 uncultured Ruminococcus sp. | reverse complement strand
TTATTAATAGTGGGACTAAAAAACTATTGCATTTTAAGAAAAAAAATGCTATAATTAAAAAAATAGATTCTTCAGAAAGGATGATTTGATGATATTTACTCAAAAAACAATGCGTGTCCAGATTCGGCAACCAGAATTACAAAGAATGTTAGCAGAAATCTCGAAAGCTATCAATGGCAAAGATGATGTTATTTTCAAGATATTACTTGCAATTTTAGCAGGGGGACATGTTTTGCTGGAGGACATGCCTGGGGTTGGAAAAACAACACTTGCACTTGCAATTTCCAGAACACTCTCGTTGTCATGCAAGCGTGTCCAGTTCACTCCAGATGTTTTGCCAACGGACGTAACAGGCTTTACTATGTATCAAAAAAATACTGACAAATTTGTATTTAAAAAAGGTGTAGCGTTCTGTAATTTATTACTTGCTGACGAAATTAATAGAACCTCTAGTAAAACACAGTCTGCATTACTAGAACTAATGGAAGAAAGTGCCGTTACGATAGACGGCATGACATATCCTTTGCCAAAACCTCATATCGTGATTGCAACACAGAACCCTATAACTTGTGTTGGAACACAAAAATTGCCGGAATCGCAATTAGATAGATTTCTTGTTAGATTATCTCTTGGCTATCCGTCAGCAGAACATGAAATTGGTATGCTAAAAGCAAGACAGACTTCTAATCCGCTGGAAGACGTAGAACCAACTGCTGATACAGAAATACTTTTAGAAATGCGCCGTGAAGTAGAACATGTATATGTCAGTGATATGATATATCAATATATTATAAATTTAATTCAAGCGACTCGTAATCACACAGAAATTAGACTTGGAATTAGTCCCCGTGGGTCTATTGCGTTAATGCAAATGGCAAAAGCTTGCGCATGGGCGCAGGGTAGAGATTATTTATTACCAGATGATATTTCATTTGTTTGTGCAGACGTATTTTGTCATAGATTATTATTACACGGCACAGATGACGGCGAACAGAGCAGAAAAATTGTAAAAGAAATTCTTTCTACTGTACCTGTACCAGAGGGAGATTAATTATTTTTATGTTTCGTGTAAAATTATGTTATTTACTATTTTTAATTGGCTTAATTATTTTTTATGTGTTATATATAGATTCTTTGGCATTAGTAGTATTATTGGCATCTCTAGTATTGCCAGTATTATTAAAAATTTGTTTATTTTGGCTAAAATTAAAATCTAGTGCATCTTTGACATGTAGTGTATCGTCTTGTAATGTCAATGAATCTATTCCAGTGTCTATTTTAATAGAAAATCGCTGTCCGTTATTTTTTCCAAAAGCATATATTACTGTTAAAATTCGGCATGTATTCAGCGATAAATCAGAAATTATCAAGCTTAAATTCCCCTTACATGCAAAAAATACTACAAGATTGACGTTTTATGTAAAACCGGATTGTTGCGGAGCTGTGCAGATTTGCTTAGAAAAAATCAAAGCATTTGATTATTTTTATATTTTCAGTACAAAAATTAGAAAACCAAACCCCATGTTAGAATTACTAGTATTACCAGAAAAAAAATATATTCCGTTACTAGAAGAAGCCGAGGCTGTCTATGCGCCCGAAAGTAATCAATATGCCAATAAAGCCGGTGATGACCCATCTGAAATTTTTAATATTCGGGAATATCATGCCGGTGATGCTGTTAGCAGAATCCACTGGAAATTAAGTTCTAAATCAGAAGATATATTATTTGTCAAAGAATTTGGTTTTCCAATTGAAAAACAAGTATTACTAGCAGTCGAATATCTTCCCCAGACAGTGCCAGACGGCATTCAGCGTATGAAACAAGCACAAGCAATGCTAACGCTAATTTATTCAATTGCGTTTCAGTTAGCAGAAAAAAATCATATTATTTTTTCTCTGGCATGGTATGACAGCAAACAAGATAAATTAATGATTAAAAGATTAGCATCAACACAGAATTTACAAGTAATGTTCGGTGAATTATATCATGCCTTAGAATATATGACATGCAATGCACAAGGCTTGCGGGATGGATTATTTGGACAGCAATTTTCTTCTGTTACACTTGTCACAAATGATATTACAGGAGAATTATTACATGTATTAGAACAGCAAGTAAATGCAAATCAAAAAAATTTACTTGTCATGACAGAAGAATCTATTTCTCAAAGTTCTGATTGGGTGAATTTACAAGTGATACGTCCCACAGAATTGATAGAAAATATTTCCAGAATTATTATTTAGAAATATGAGGTTAAATTTATGAAACAACAAGTTTCTATTACAGAAAAAGGCGTACATGTAGAAAGTACATTTTCGATGGCTTTACAAAATCATCACAGGCACAGGAAAAAATTTTTATTATTAATAGTTGCATTTGTAGGAATTTTCAGCAGTATTTTTACATTTTTGAGTATGTTTTCGCTGTCATATTCACTTCCTGTTTTAATTGCTGTTATGTTAGCTTTATTTTTATTTTTTTCTTATTGCGCTATGAAGCCACGCAGTGGGTTTGTGCCAATTCTAGTCATATGCTTAGCATATTGTTGTGTGTTTTTTTTACAAAGAGAACGTGTTTCTAGCGGTCTAATGTATTTTACAAATACGTTGTGTCAGACAATTTATGAAACAGATTGGGAATATTTTACAACAGATAGCCTATATTCTGAAATTTCTAGTGTAACTTGTATCTTATGCTTTCTGATATTTCCAATTATTTGGATGTTATGTTTCGCAGTATTAAGATACCAGAATTTTTTATTAAGCATGTTAGTTACGTTTCCATTTGTGGAAATCGGCTTATTTTTCGGAATTGTCCCAAATCATGGCTTTGCCTTGTCATTAGTTGCATTCTGGTTTTCTATGATGGCAATTCAATTAGCAAGCTCTAGCATTACACATGCTAGCAAAACAGGATTTCTGCGTAGGAAAAATATATTTTTTCCAGTGTCACATATGCGATTTATGCTTGCGGAAGATACAGGCATTGCAATATTAAGCATATTATTAATTTTATTAATACTAGCCGAATTATTATTACATGTCAGCAATTATGAACGTCCGGAATCTGTGAAACAATTAAGAACAGATTTTAAAAATTATGTTGCTTCACTTGCATTATCAGATACAACAATTTTAGACGATTATGGAGAGAATTATACTGGCTATGATGATAATCAAGAATTAATTACACTGGGTGCTGTTGATGAAAAAATCTATGAAGATATACCAGTCACAAGCATTGCTTTTTCTGAAAATCCTGATAGCAGAATTTATTTAAAATACAGAACAGGGCATATATATAACGGTACAAATTGGACAATTTTGCCGGAGGAAATTTATCAGGACAACTCACAGGCAAATATATTTGATATATTTCAGGAATTAAATTATTATCCGGAAGAATTTTTATATTATACAGCTCCAGAATTACATGACTTGCAATTATCGCTTTATCATACAACAGGTATTTTAGAAAAATGCATTCCGTATGGATTTCGCAGGAATGAAGATATTTCCTGTAATCTAAATGAAATAATAACAAATACAAGTCATTATTCTATTACAGGCGGTGCGGATTATGAACAAATTTTCATGAATCCGGATTCTGTTACTAGTACAAATATTGCCAATCTGTTAATACATACAGGTAGTTCTGCAATTGATATGTTATCAAATATATTAGAAAATTCTGAAAATAATTCTGTTTGGCTACCAAAAAACAATCAGCTTAATATGTTATATTATGGAAATAATACTTTTACACCAGAGGTTTCCCAAGCAGGCATTCTCTGTGGCAGTGGCTATTCTGATTTTGTTTATGAACAAGAGATAAATTTGCCAGATACACCAGATATGCAGAATATTAGAAATATTTATGCAGATTTATTTGAAAATTTTAATGCCAAGACAGCTTCTCCGTCAGAAATTATTGCAAAATTACAAGCAATTCGTGAAAGAATTTGCAATAGCGTTTCTTACACGCTTGCTCCAGGGAAAACACCTGTTAATCAAGACCATGTTTCTTATTTTTTATTACAAAATAAAAAAGGCTATTGTGAACATTATGCGACAGCCGGAACGGTATTAGCTCGTATGGCAGGGATTCCGGCAAGATATTGCGAAGGCTATATGATTGATTGTTCTCGCAATGTATTAAATCAAACAGAATTAGACGGGAATACTGCCTATGTTTCTGAAATTCTGGACAGTAATGCGCATGCTTGGACAGAAATTTATATTAACGGCATTGGCTGGATTCCGTTTGAATTTACATTTTCTTATTTTACAGCACCATCTGTTTCAATAGAAAATAGTATTATCACAGAAAAAGTAACAGACCCTGCAACAATATTTGTTTCTACGGAAGATTATAGAACAACAGAAGAAATGCCAACAACAGAAGAAATTACTCAAACAAGAGAAATATCTCCAAAATTTATTGCAATAGTAATTATATTAAGCATTTCTGCAATAGTTTGTGTTATTATATTAATTTTCAGAATTGCAAGATTAATCGCACTCCGGAAACATCAAATAAAATTAACACAGGAAGATAAAAATCAAGCTTCTAAATATGCTTATCAATATTTTGCAAAATTAATGTCCGAATGTGGCGTACATACTCGCTCTGTTACGATTGGAGAATTAATTGAAGAATCTGAAAAATTATGCGCAAAATATATGGATTCTTATTTTACTGTTTCTATGGCAGTTCAAATTGGCGCAAAATTGCGTTACAGTCCGCACCCGTTATCTAATGGCGAATTACATTATTTAAGCAATACGGCGAATAGATTAGCGAAAGGCATGTACCAAGATGCAACGCTGTTTAAGAAATTTTATTTCAAATGGCTGAGACATTATTTATAATTTTATGAATAATATAATTTAAAAAATAATTATAAATTAGGAGGTTTTATATCATGTTTGGTAAATTAAATTTAAAAAGCTTTTTGTATACGAATTTATTTTCGTTGATTACACTAGCAGTTGGAATTGTTCTCACTGCTAAGCCA
>CAMWHN010000175.1 GCA_947174085.1 uncultured Ruminococcus sp. | reverse complement strand
GTGCTATACTAATTATATGTCATTTAAAAAATTTAAAGAATAAAATTAAAAATATAATTAATTCAGAAAGGAGCAATTATTTTTTTATGAAACATGGATTTATCAAAATTGCCTGTGCGTCACCGGATTTAAAGCCGGCTGACTGTGAATATAATATCAATAAAATGCTTTTGTTAATTCAACAAGCCGTGCAGGAACAAGTAAAAATTCTTTGTTTTCCGGAATTATCTGTAACAGGCTATACTTGCGGTGATTTATTCTTGCAAGAGACTTTACTGGAATCTGCAAAAGAATCTGTCTTAAAACTTGCACATGAAACAAGAGAACAGGAAATTGTAATCATTCTAGGGCTTCCGATTGTACATCATGATAAATTATATAACTGTGCAGTTGTAATTTATAAAGGTGAAATTCTAGGCGTTGTGCCGAAAACACATATTCCTAATTATAGCGAATTTTATGAAGCAAGGCATTTTACATCTGGTAAGAATATTGATATGGGTATTACGATTGGTGAAAATGCAGTTTATTTTGGAACAGACCAGTTATTTTGCTGTGAAGAATTTCCAGAATTAATATTTGGCATAGAAATCTGTGAAGATTTATGGACAGCAGAAACACCGTCTATGAAATTAGTACAGCATGGTGCAAATTTAATTTTTAATTTATCAGCAAGTGATGAGATAATTGGCAAAGCTGACTATCGCAGAACAATTATAAAAGCGAAATCTGGTAGTTTAATTTGTGTGTATGCCTATGCAGATGCAGGCATTGGCGAATCGACTCAAGATTTAGTATTTGCAGGGCATAATATCATTGCAGAAAATGGCTCTATTCTGGCAGAATCTAAATTATTTCAGCAGGAAATGATTATCACAGATATTGACCTGAAAAAAATTACCGAAGAAAAACGCCGTATGAATACATTCTTTGCGAAACATGAAAATTATTGCAGGAATTATTTTTCTATGCAAATTACAGAAACAAATTTAAAACGCTATATTCCAAAGCACCCGTTTGTACCGTCTGATAAAACGATTTTGGACAACCGTTGTGAAGAAATTTTACAAATACAGTCTGTCGGACTGCGTACAAGATTACAGCATATTTCTTGCAAAAATGCTGTAATAGGCTTATCTGGTGGCTTAGATTCTACACTTGCCTTAATAGTCACAGTACATGCATTTGATATGTTACATCTTGACCATTCCGGAATTATCGCAGTCACAATGCCCTGTTTCGGCACAACAGATAGAACTTATACAAATGCTTGTCGTTTGGCAGAAGCTTATGGTGTAACTTTGCGTGAGATTCGCATTCAAGACAGTGTCAGACAGCATTTTAAAGATATTTGTCATGATGAAAGTCAACATGATGTTGTGTATGAAAACAGTCAGGCAAGAGAACGCACACAAATTTTAATGGATATTGCGAATCAGGTCAATGGCATAGTTATTGGCACAGGGGATTTGTCAGAGTTAGCATTAGGTTGGGCAACTTATAATGGTGACCATATGAGCATGTATGCTGTGAACGCTTCTATTCCAAAGACTTTAGTGCGTTATTTAACAGCCTATGAAGCAAATCATACAAATGGAATTTTACAAGAAGTATTATTAGATATTTTAGATACGCCAGTTAGTCCGGAGCTGTTGCCTCCAGACGAAAACGGGCAGATTGCACAGAAAACGGAAGATTTAGTAGGCAAATATGAATTACATGATTTTTTCTTGTATTATATGCTAAGATTCGGCTTTACACCAACTAAAATTTATCGTATGGCATGTTATGCATTCCAGAATTTATATTCCAAACAAGAAATTTTAAAATGGCAAAAAGTATTTTATAAGCGATTTTTTACACAGCAATTTAAACGCTCCTGTTTGCCGGATTCGCCAAAAGTCGGTAGTGTAACACTTTCGCCAAGAGGTGATTTCCGTATGCCGAGTGACGCAAGCGCAAATATTTGGCTAAAAGAACTTGACAAAATTTCATAATAAAATATAGATTAAATATTTAATTAATTATAGAGAGAAGGTGTCCTTTTGGGCGACAAAAAAAACAAGAAAAAAAATTATTATCTGGTTGATTACGAAAATGTTCACAAAGCAGGATTAAATGGCATTGAAGAACTAAACAGAACAGATACAGTAATTATTTTTTACAGCGAAAATGCGGATACTCTGTCATTTGAATTACATCATTATTTGGCAAATACAAAAGCTGTTGTAAAATATATCAAAGTCGATACGGACGGTAAAAATGCATTGGATTTTCAGCTTTCTTCTTACATAGGCTATCTGATAGGACGAAATGAACACTGTAAATGCCATATTGTCAGTAATGACAAAGGCTATTGCAATGTACAAGATTTTTGGCTGAAACGTGATGCAAAAATTAAACTTGTTCCATGTGTCAAAAGTCAGACAAGTAACAAAGGTGTTAAAAAATCTGATATTTTAGAAGCTCTGCAAGCAATTTCTATGAAAGAAGATGATAAAAATAAAACTGCTGAAATTGTCAAAAAGCAATTAAAAATTGGTGCATCTAGTCTTTCACAACTTAAAGTAAATATTAACAACGAATTAATCCGCTATTTTGGCACAGAAAAAACAAAAAAAATTTACGCTTTGATTAAGCCATTAATCAAGTGAGGTTAATTATGAGATATATTCTATTTGATTACGCATTTGCAAAGGATAATGTTTATTATTGGGAGGGTCTGAATTTATTAAACACACGGGATATTCTGCAAGTAATTTGTTCCGACTCTGATAATATTAATATCTGTATGTTAATACGGAAAAAATTACTGTATGCCTGTTGTCCAGCAAAGATAATTATTTCTGACTCTTGGGAATTAGTCATAAAAGATACTCCAGTACAGGAAATTATAGTCATTTCTACACGAGAGAATTTTCTTGCATTACAAAAAAATTCTGGAAATAAAATCTATCGTTATGCAAGTATGAGCAAATATTTTTCTGATAGTTTTAGACGGAAACGAAATGAAGTTTTAAATCATTTAGTTCTGGAAGATTCCCAAAAAGAACAGGTTAATTTTTGGGTACGGCGATCGCATTGTATTCAAGATTCTGGAAAGCGGAAATATAAAACGCATAACAGATTACAAGCAATTCTAAAAAACAGCGAACAGCTAAAGAAAATTTATCAAGCTGTAAAGCCGTTTTTATAAAATTAAATTAAATTTCAGGAGGTTTTATCATGAGTGAACTTACTTATAAGGAAAGTTTTATTAAATTTATGGTTGACTGTGGTGTGCTGACTTTTGGAGAATTTACGCTCAAAAGCGGACGCATTGCACCGTATTTTATTAACTGTGGCAATTACAAGACAGGCGCACAGCTTGCAAGACTTGGGGAATACTATGCTGAATGTATTCATGCGAATCAAATTCCAGTAGAAACATTATTTGGCCCTGCTTATAAAGGCATTCCGCTTGCAGTTTCTGCTGTAGTTGCATTGAGTAATAAATTTGGCATTGATGTTTCTTATTGTTTTGACAGGAAAGAAGCCAAAGACCATGGCGAAGGCGGTATGTTTGTCGGAAAGAAATTAACTGACAATGAAAAAGTCGTGATTATTGATGATGTGATGACATCTGGTAAAGCTTTGCGAGAATCTATGCCAAAATTAAAATCTGTTGCGAATGTAGATGTAACAGGCATGGTAATTACAGTTGACCGTATGGAAAAAGGTACAGGAGAATTATCTGCTGTACAGGAAGTCAAACAAGAATTTGGTGTGACAGTTTATCCGATTGTGACTATGTTAGATATTATTCATGCGATTCAGAAAGAAATTATTTCAGGTAAAGAATATTTGGACAATATGCTTGCCTATCGTGAAAAATATGGTGTATAATTAATAAAAAACTGCTGTATGTGTGCGTGCATACAGCAGTTTTTAATTTTTTGTTTGATTAAGTATTCAGATGTTCCAGCGCATATAAAAGACATTGAATCACCAGCGAATTAACAGAAATATGATTTTCATTTGCTAGCTTTTCTAATTCATCAGAAAGATTGGTAGGTAATCGAAATGTTTTAGAAATTTTGTCACAACCTTTTTGAATTTTGAACGAATTTTCGTCTTCTTTTGGCATGTAAATTCTCCTTTCAGTAAAATATTGCTAGCTATATTATACAATATTTTGTCGAAAAAAGATACACTTAAAAAAGATTACAATTTGCAATATAATATTATGGCAAATTTGTATTCTGAATATCTTGCATTTCAGAAGAATCTTCACACATACGAGACAAAGCAAATTCAATACATTGATTAATTAATTGATTGAAAGAAAGATAATTTTTTGTTGTAAGATGTTCTAATAATTCTGCTGTGGTTTCTGGAATACGAATGGTTTTTGATACAGTTTTATAGCCCTTTGCAATTCTAAACATGAAATTTTTGACACTCCTTTCGTGCTATGATAATATAATTATAGCATAATATTTGTTCAAAAATTTTACAACTAAAAAATATTTCTCCAGAAAATTACAGGTTATTTCTTAATTCTTGTAACGCTTCTGTCATTACTTCCAGATAAGGCATTTGATTTGCCTGCTCTTGTAATTGCGAAATTTCTATAATAAAATTATCATATTGATTTAATAAATTCTGGTTTTCTTCGAGAATTTTACATAAATAAGTCTTATGCATTTGTAACTTGCTTTTTTCTGAAAAATCTAAAATTAGCATTCTGTTTATGATTTTTTGCATATTGCAACATAAATAATTCTGCACATCTTGATTGACAGATTCAAACATTGCATTTTTTTGTTCTATTAATTTTAAGGCTAATTTTTTTTGGGAACATAATTCTAATTGATAAATCGCTGTTTTTAATTCTTGCCGAAATGGCTTTGCTTTATGTTTCCAGAATTTTAAGGCAAGTTTATAATCCTGCATGTTTTTTAAATTCATTAGATTTACTGGGAATTTTTTTCTGTCTATTTGTTTCAAAAAATAATAATTCACAGTCCAGAATATAATAACACTCATAC
>CAMWHN010000174.1 GCA_947174085.1 uncultured Ruminococcus sp. | reverse complement strand
AAATGATAATTTGAATGTGATTAATAAAATCATGAAACATGACAAATTATTTGCAGTTGCGAAGCAAAATTCAGAAGTTATGCAATTGTTAAATAAGAGATTACTATGAGTTTTGAAATTGAAAATAATGTGTTAGTAAAGTATACAAAAGAAATTAGCATAACAAATGTAGTAATTCCAGATAACTTTCCATAAATCCGCATAAAAGTGAGATGAAATCTATGAAGAAAAAATTACACAGGATTCTAATAGTCGTTTTTCTACTGATTACAGGTACTGTATTAATTTTTTTACTACAAAATCCAATGAATGCAGAAAAAAAGAAAGATTTGGAAACAAAATATAATCTATCATTTCAGAATATTGAAGTGAAACAATGTAGTACTACAATGGCACAAGATATCATAGACCGACTACAATTTCACGTTTCAGATTATCATGCATTTATGAATCAATTTAACGGTGAAATCCGTAGCTATTCTGAGGCAGAAGATGGTTCTTATGCTAAATACAAATGCAAGCCTCACCCACAAAGAGAACAGAGACTAACATTTCAGCTCACATTCCAGCTTTCAGATTCTGGATATGATGCGGTTTTGACCAGCTACTATGAATAAAATTGTGCAACATGACAAACTATCAGTATTTACAAAAAAAATCCCCCAACTCTTTGAGAGGGGATTTTTATCATTCATCTCTTGAAAGCAGGAGCTGTACAGCGGTTTGAAAACCTGCTTGAAAAGCTTGTTGCGTTTCTGTTATGATACAGTCAAAAACTATGCCAAATGTAGTTTCATCAAGCATATCGCAAATTGTCACATATTCCTGTGAGTCTTTTTTTGTGGTGGTATACCAGTGATAATATAGTGTTTCTAACAGGGAATCCAATGCAAATGCTCCTTTCTGAAAAAATATTGACTTTTCAAAAAAATCATGGTATACTAAGTGTCAGGTGGGTTGACAGCAAGTTAGATCAAAATTGGATCAGCCCCGCACATGCAGGGAAAAAACCAACTCTGCTTTTTTTATCATGGTCTTCAAAGGATCACCCCCGCACATGCGGGGAAAAGAAACGTGTAGATCAAGCCTGTGCGAAAAATTTGGGATCACCCCCGCGCATGCGGGGAAACTTGCTGTCAACCTGTTGACAAATATATTATATCACAATCAATTAGGATTGTCAATATATTTTCTCAAATTATTGTAATTTTGTAAGATAATACAAGATAAAGGAGGAATTTTTGTGAAAAATTCACAAGAAATTGCGATTACTATCAAGCAAATCGCAAAATCAAGGAAAATCGCTATAGGCAGAATGTTGACTGACTGTGGCTTGAGTGTAAACACATTGTCTTCTATGCAGTCTGGTGGTTTTTTTCCCCGACTGGAAGCCATCACTAAAATTGCTGACTATCTTGACTGCTCCGTTGACTATCTTCTAGGAAGAACAGATGTTCCAAATGTTAATTTTCAAAAAAAAACCGCAGAAGATAGCCTGAAACAAGAATTTTTCAACGCTTTTGACAGTCTTAGTCTTACTGATAAAGTTGAGGTTATGAGCATAGTGCTTGAAAAATTAAAAAGCTAAAAATTTCTTGTATGAATTTTTAAAACCTGCACATACTAGCACTGTGAAAAAAATTCACAGAAAGAGGTTTTTGCGATGAATAATAGTTTTTGGGATAAATTATGTTTGACACTTTTGATTATTGGCGGAATAAACTGGGGATTAGTTGGGATTTTTGAGTTCGACCTTGTCGCATGGCTTTTTGGCGGTACAACAGCTTTGTTGAGTAGAGCGGTATATATTTTAGTAGCCGTTTCTGCTGTATGGTGTAGCACCCTGTTATTCCGTGATAACGAACATTCTGACGAAATCCGAACAATTGGCTAAAATGAAAAAAATACCCTGTTCCCGTGAGAGTGGAACAGGGTTCTATTTTTTAAGCATTGAGTAATTTTGCAAGATGTGATTTTTTTCTTGCTGCATTATTTTTATGCAGAAGATTCTTTGCACAAGCTTGGTCAACACGTTTGATAGCCGTTCTAACTGCAACTTCTTTATCAGGTGAGTTCGTTGCAACAGCCAGCTCGGCTTTTTTTATCATTGTCCGCAAGTTAGATTTGCGTGCTTTGTTAGCACTAGCCTTAGTTTTGTTCACTTTGACACGCTTCTTCGCAGATTTGATGTTTGGCATTCTGGAAACACCTCCTTGTATAATAACAGAAAATTTTCATAAAATATAAGCAGAGAGACACATTCTGCTTTTGAACAGCACGACTGTTCTCGTATACTAGATATTATAACATAGTTTGCCGGAAAATGCAAGATAGTTTTTAATGTTTTTTTGTTAAAAAGTTTTCCACTTTTTCGGCATATTTCACAATAAAATTAATAAAGGAGTATTAACATGTTAAGTTACAGAACCGATTTGGCTTTAGAAAGCTTATCAGATTTACAGGATAAAAAAGGCATTGCAGAACATCACAGGGGCAAATATTTTAAAATCACAGAAATTGTTATTTCTGATGATGAAAGCGGTAAACCTCTAGGCAAAGGCAAAGGCAATTATATTACACTGGAAACTGAGATATTATCCCGATTTTCAGATAATTATGAACAAATGGCGGAAGAATTGGCACAGGAATTAAGAAATTTACTACCAGAAACAGGAAGTATTTTAGTCGCAGGACTTGGAAATAAAAATATTACACCTGATGCGTTAGGCGTGAGAGCGACGGAAAAAATACTTGCAACAAGGCATTTGCAGAAAGAGCTTGCAAAAGAAGATGAAGAATTTTTAAAAAATTTGCGTTCTGTGAGTGTACTAGCCGGCGGAGTTCTTGGGCAGACTGGAATTGAAAGCGCAGAGTTATTAAAAGCTGTTACAAAATTAATTCAGCCGAATGCAATGGTTGTAATTGATGCGTTAGCATGTTCCGATTTGGAACGCTTAGGCACAACGATTCAAATTTCAGATACAGGCATTGCCCCCGGCAGTGGTGTTGCAAATCACAGAATGGCAATTAATAAAGAAAATTTTGGGATTCCAGTCATTGCCATTGGTGTGCCTACTGTGATTGGGATTAGAAATATTGCAGAAGATTTTGCAGGACAAGTATTATCTGAAAAACTTCCTGATATGATGGTAACACCTCGTGATATTGATAGATTAATTATACAAGCATCGCATTTATTAGCTTGTGGGATTAATATGGCATTACACCCGCAAATGCAGTATACAGATGTAGCAGGATTTTGAAATTAATTATGATTGTTTCATAAAATTTAACAAATACTATTGACAATATTTAAAAGATATTATATAATTAAAATACTAGTATAATTATATAAAGGAGATTAATTTATTATGAAGTTATTTCAAAAAATTTCATCTGCTGTAACGGCATGTGCATTAACAGTTTCTATGACAGCTGGAAGCAGTATGGCATTATTATCTGATGTCAAAGCAGCCGATAAGACAGCAATTGATATTGTCAATGCAATGGGTATGGGTTGGAATTTGGGTAATACGTTTGATTGTCATAGCACAAGAGGCTGGACAACAGATACAGAAACAGCTTGGGGAAATCCTACGACTACACAAGATATGATTACAGCAATTAAAGCTTCTGGTTTTGATTCTATTCGTATTCCTGTGACGTGGTATGAAAATCTTGCAGATACAAGCAGTTATGATATTGATGATGCATATCTTGCACGTATTAAAGAAGTTGTAGATTATGCCTATGCAAATGATATGTATGTGATTATTAATATGCATTGGGACTGGATTTCAGACGGTAGCTTATGGTTAAATCAAGGTATCAATGCACTTCCACAGTATCAGACAATGTGGACAGAAATTGCAAATTATTTCAAAGATTATGACAATCATCTTGTTTTTGAAAGCATGAATGAAGTAACGTTTGAATATGATGTTTTAAATAAATTTAATCAAAGCTTTGTAGATTTAGTAAGAGAATCTGGTGGTAATAATGCTGATAGATTATTATTATTAGCAGGCAAAAATGATGATTTGGCACAGACTTGTACAGATAGTTATGTAGTGCCTGATGATGATATGGTTGCTGTGTCAATTCATTATTATACACCATCAACGTTCTGTGTTGCCAATATTGATTCTACATGGGGGCATGCGGAAACTTGGGGAACAGAAACGGAAAAACAAGATTTATATAATAATTTTAACAAAATGAAAGAAACTTTTGTAGACAGAGGCATTCCGGTAATCGTTGGAGAATATGGCGTACTCACACAGGAAAAAGACCAGAAAAATAAAGATGATGTTGTGAACTATTTAAAAACAGTTGCTTCTACAGCACTTGCAATTGACGGTATTAGTGCGTATTTATGGGACGCAGGCAATGCAGGGGATATGCAGTTTTTCGACAGAAAAAATTTGACTTGGTTCAGGTCTGATATTCAAGACATGTATAAAAATTTAAAAGCAAACGGAACTAATCTGAGCTTTAGTTATAACTCAACGAAAGAAGTTACAATTCCGTTAGAAGCTTATAAAGATGAAAACGGCTATACAGTTAATATTGCCGGTTATGGTGCAAACGGCGAAAAACTGGAAAAAGTAATTTTAAACGGTAAATTAACGGGTTCAGAAGGCGCAGGCTATGGCATTGGATTTTCTGCGACAAGAAATGGACAATCTGGGCAATGGACATCTGAAACGACAACGGTTGGAGCTGATGGCACAGGTACAGCAGTATTTGATGGCATATTCTCTAGTGAGACTGGAGACGAAGCTTATGAATTTGAATTTGATTATTTACAAATTCAAAACTGGTGGGGCGGTACAGCAGATTTAGATTCTATTACATTGGTATTTGACAAAGGTGTTACAACAGTTACTGTTGTAGAGGGCGAACCAAAGCCAACACCAGAACCAACCCCAGAACCAACTCCAGAACCAACACCAGAACCAACTCCAGAA
The DNA here is from genome assembly GCA_947174085.1 of uncultured Ruminococcus sp. GTDB lineage: Bacteria > Bacillota > Clostridia > Oscillospirales > Ruminococcaceae > UBA3855. Next base: position 60 of record CAMWHN010000174.1, on the reverse strand, counting down.
CCAACTCCAGAACCAACACCAGAACCATCTTCCGAAGAACAGCCTACTGATAATATAAAT
>CAMWHN010000173.1 GCA_947174085.1 uncultured Ruminococcus sp. | reverse complement strand
TTATATTATGATAAAATGGAGGAATTTACATGCAAAGAGAAGAAGAAATATTAGCTGGTTCGCAATTTGGTAATCATAAAAAATCTCGCAAAAATAAAAAAAGAAAAAAGAAAAAAAAGTCTCTGGGCAGAAAATTTTTAGATTTATTTCCCCAACAGGGCGATAGTATATTTGAAGTATTCCGGAAAATGATTTTTTTAGCGTCTTCTACGGTATTTCTAGTTTGTCTAGTTTTAATCGGACAATATTTTTGGGATAATTATAAGGCAAGGCAGGTACTTGAGCCGATTAGACAAGTATATCAAAAACAGGCACAGGAAGAAAAGCCAAAGCCCATTGTGGAAGATAGCTATGAATTGCTGGAGGCTGCAAAAACTTTGTTAGAAATTAATAGCGATGTGGTTGGGTATATTCATATTCCGAATAAAACCGGTGAAGAAGATTCTTATCCAATTAGTTATCCTGTTGTGCAAAGAAGAAATGCTATTGATGGTAATTTTTATTATTTAGATAAAAATATTAACGGAGAACAGGCTAGAAGTGGTTCTATTTTCATGGATTATCGTGATTTTTTTGATTATATGCTTCCTAATAAAGATGAAAACGGAAACCAGTTAGAAACTTACAAGAGAGTTGCGGAAAATTCAGAAAATTTAGTAATTTATGGTCATAATATGCATGATTTTTCTATGTTCGGCGGATTGAAGCGTTATATTAATTCTGAGGGTTATTATGAAAATCATGCCATTGTTGAATTAAATTCTAATTTTTTGCAGTACCAGTATAAAATTTTTGGCATGATTATTGTAGATGCCAATGACGAAACAGATACAAAATTTGAATACTGGAATGTTATGGATTTCAAAGATGAAAAAGATTTTTATAATTATGTCAACGAAGTCAAACGCCGTACCGTAAGATTAACAGATGTTGATGTGAAATATGGTGACCAGTTATTAACTTTGTCAACTTGTAACAGTACGTTTAGTAATGGTAGATTAGTCGTATTTGCCCGTCTGTTGCGTGAGGGAGAAGATTTATATGAGGGTTGCACCAGTGTTGAAAATCCTAATGTTAAATGGTCAAATAGTTATTATACATGGCATAAAGTAAGTTATGACCCAGATGCAGAATTTGTGCCATATGGTTAAGCAAGCAAATAAGAAAAGAGAGTGATATGATGGCTTCTAAAAAAACAAAAAAATTATGGGTAACAGCCGGAGTTTGTGCAGTCATACTTGTTGCCCTGACTGGTGGATTATTAGCATTAAAATATTCTAAAAATAATCAAAATGAAACTATTCCAACGGATTTACATGCAGAAGTTCCGGAAACAAATCCAATTTCTGAACCAGAACCAGAACAATCTGAATTTGATGTCAAAAATTTAAGTGTTCAAGAGGGTAATTTTAGTTTAAATCATACTATGACAGGCATGGCAAAGAGTATGAGACAATATAATCAAGATTCTGTTGGCTGGATTAAAATCGCCGGAACACAAGTGGATAATCCTATTGTGAAAAGTGATGATGATGCATATTATTTAGATATGGGATTTAATCATGAGTCTTATCGTGCCGGCACTGTTTTTCTGGATTATAGAAATTATTTTGATTATGATGCAAATACTTGGTCTGATAATTTAATATTATACGGTCATAATATGGCAAATAACGAAATGTTCGGCTCACTTCGCAGATATCGTCAGGACTTGAGTTATTATAAAAATAACCAGTTTATTGAATTAGATTCTAATTATGAACATGCAACTTATGTGATTTTTGCATTGCCGATTACTTACGGCGGAGCAGATGCAGACTGGACTTACTGGAATATGTTAGAATTTCCAGAACAAGCCGATTTTGATAATTATATTAACTATGCAAGAGAAAAAAGTTTAGTAGATATTAACGTTGATGTACAGTATGGTGATAAATTAATTACATTATCAACATGCTATTCTGATGAAGATGATTCCCGTTTTCTAGTTATTGGCAGAAAACTCCGTGAGGGCGAAACTGCGGAAACATTTGCAAATTCTTAAATATAATTAAAATATCGGGAGTTATTTTCATGCGTGAATGGAAAAAAAATATATTTCGCCTGTTTGCATTTTATCTCACAGGAAGCTGTATATTAGCAATCCCTGCAATTGCAGAAACAGGCGAAAAATTAAGTAAAGTAACAATTATATATTCTGATTCCAATTCAGATTTAAATTCAGATAAAATACTAGAAATTCCAAAAGAATCTAATGCGTCAAAAAACTGGTGGAAAGCAAAACTAGAAGATTATGATAATTTATCTGATATTTCTGTTTCTTATGAAACAGTTGAAAATTTTGAACGCAAAGAACCTGTATTAATTTCTGATAATTCCCGAAATGATGTAATTATTTCCAGTGAGCCAACACCGTCTGTTATTTCTGACGTGCAGGAGGGATATTTTGCATTTTCAACTTATGGTTGGGGGCATTGTGTCGGATTAAGTCAAAACGGTGCAAATTTCTATGCAATTTATGGCGGTTGGAATTATCAGGATATTTTATTTCATTATTATCCTGGGACAGTTCTCATGAATACTGGCACAGCAGAAACAGAAATGATAATGATGCAAGATGTCCCGGGAAATTCTTTGCAACAAGTTTCTGAAATTGTGAATTTAGAAATGGGTGGTTCTTTTAGTACAGAGGCTCTAAAAGCGCAAGCTGTTGCAGTGTATACTTATATAAAATATTATAATAACGATTCCCATGATTTAAAAGGCAAGCCAGACCCGCCACAAAATGTAATAGATGCTTGTGCGTCTGTTTTGGGAGAAGCATTATATTATGATAATCAATTTGCAATGACAATGTTTGGTGCGTCCTGCGGGGGTATTACAGCAGATGCATATGATATTTTTGATATGAATTTGCCTTATCTAAAAAGTGTGTCAAGTGACTATGATATGGCTTATGACCCACATTATGGCGATGTTGTTTACTTTTCTATTGAAGAAGTTAAAAACAGAATCCAAAATGCATATCATATTCAGTTGTCTGATAATCCTGAGAACTGGATTCAGCTAATAGAAGGCAATGGCGGTTATGTTCGACAAGTAGTAATTGATAATCAAATAACTGTCAGAGGCGATGCATTTCGATATGAATTAGATTTAAAATCCCCCAAATTCACATATATTGTAACACCAGAAAAGACAGATGAAATTGATGAAATTTCACAAGATGTCAATCCAGATTTGCTATATTTGCCAGAATAAAATAAAAAGCTTTTGCGTGTAATCTGCAAAAGCTTTTTTATTATTATTCTGAAACAGGGGAATCTGACACATCTGGTGCAGGAGCAGGCTCTGGCTCTATATAAACTGGAGGTGGTGGAGCTGTTTCTGGTGGGTCAGTTGCAACAGGAGGTGGGTCTGTTACAACAGGTACTTGTGTTGGTGGAGGGTCTGTTATTACAGACGGTTCTGTGACAATTGGGTCTGTTCCGGTTGTAATATCTATTGGCGGAGCTGTTGCCGGTGCTTCTGAAGTATTTTGTTCAGGTGTTGGCGTTGTTGCAGGTGTAACAGGACGTTTTGTTTCTGTCACAGTATTTGTCGTTTTATCAGAAGCTTGTGTTGTTCGGCGAGATGTTCCACTTTCTGAATTATCTGTTTCTTTGGTTTCTTTCGTTTCTTCGGTAGTATCTGTTGTGACAACTGTTGTTACTGTAGAAGATTTGGCAGTACTTTTCCGAGCTGTTGTGCTATAATAATTATTATCTGTTGTTTCAAAATATATTTCAGAAGAACTTGTAGCAGAATGTTTTGTTTCTGTGGTTGTTTCTATTGTAACTAATTCAAATGTAATGGAAGTTGTTGTTTCAGCAGACATTTCATTGTGAATATAATTATTGTCATCACGGGGATTACGTTGTGCAAGATTAACTAAACCAAATCCAAGTACTGCAATAATTGCAATAATTAATACTGCAATTAAAATACCGGGGGCTATTTTTGAAAAACCAGATTCATATTCTTCTTCTTCTGCGTCATTCATATTTACTTGTACATCAATATCCATGTCATCTTTATTTTGAGAATGTGGCATAATAATACTCTCCTTTTTTGAATTATTAATTTCTATCTACTTGTATTATTCTAACACAAAATATTTCAAATGTCAATATGTATACAAAAAAACAACATGGCTTTTTAATATTGCTTTTATTTTCTAAAAAAATATTTATCACTGGAAATCATAAGCAAATTTTCTGTTTTTCTGTTGACTTTGATAAATTTTTGTGGTATAATAAAACTTGTTATTTTAAGACTAGTAATTCATGAAAGGAAGAAATCATAAAAATGAATGAGTATAAAAAATATGCTTCAGGACAACCATCTTTTGAAATATATTCTGTAGAGACAGCACTGAAATTTGCACCAAGTTTTTTGCGTCAATTGGAAATAACAGAAGATGTTATGAAAAATACACCAAATCCAGAAACTTTTTTTCATAGATTTGGCTATGCAATGTTTTTATTGACAGAGCTTGTGAAAATGGAAGATATAATTTCTTTTGAAAAAGAATTGCCATCAGAACATAAACAGAAACTTATGGATAAAAAACAAGAATATATTAGAAATTTGTTAGATAATATATTTGATAGATTAGATAAAAAAATCTCAAAATTAAAAACACAGAAATCTATTATAGGAAATATTGAACGCTTAGGAATTGAATTAAAAATTTATGAAGTTGAAATGTCAGAAGAAACTATTTCTTATATGAAAACTGTTATTAATAATTTAAAGAAAAATCATGAAATTGATTTTGGAGCTTATTAAAAATAAATGATACATAAGTGGGTTAATAAAAGATATTCCTGAATATTTGCCCGAACGTGTCTTTATCATGTATCATAATTCTCATTATAACAGATTAAGGCGTTTTTTTCTGTCTTTTTTCTTTGAACTCACGTTATATAAGAATAATTTTTCTCAAAGGAGTGCTTATCAATGGCTGTAGCCCGTGGAAGAGCTTACACT
>CAMWHN010000172.1 GCA_947174085.1 uncultured Ruminococcus sp. | reverse complement strand
GGAGGGTACTTGAAAACTCTGAACTGGAAGAAGAACGCCGGTTAGCTTATGTGACAATTACGAGAGCAAAAAAATATTTATATTTATTACATGCAAAAAAACGTTTGATTTTTGGCAGTTGTCGAAATAATGCGATTTCAAGATTTTTAGATGAAATTCCAAAAAAATATATTAATTCTGAAAATTATTTGCTTTCAGAATCAACGGAAACAGAATTTACAGAAAAAAAATCTATGTATTTTGTGAAACAGGCAAATTTATCCGCTGGGAATGTGAATCAAGTATTTGAAGTCGGTGAACGTATTCGTGATGCTGTGTTTGGTGACGGGTCTGTTTTGAGTGCGAAGCCAATTGCCAGAGATTGCTTGTTAGAAATTGCATTTGATGAAGTCGGAACAAAAAAATTAATGGCTAGATATCGGAATATTAAAAAAATTTAATAAAATAAGCTAGAATTTAGTAATATTCTTTTTTTTTAAACCATTGACGAAATCAAAATAATATGCTATAATAAACAAGAATATATGAATATTAAGGGGATATTTATTATGAATGTGAAATTAATTGCCCATACGGTTCAGCCTGATAAAGTTATTGCGGCAGCGGCAAAATTATGTTATTCACAGACGGGTGCAATGGATTTAATGAATGACATGAGTGACGAGAAAGCAGAAAATTTTGTAGAAATGTTGGGAAAAATTGGGCATGAAAGTCCAATTGAACATGCCAGTTTTACATTTGCAATTGAAGGTGTCTCAAGGTCTTTGTTGGCGCAAATTACAAGACATAGGCTAGCAAGCTTTTCTGTGCAAAGTCAGCGTTATGTGAAATTAAAAAATTTTATTTATATCACACCGCCGGAAATTGAATCTATTCCGGAAGCTTTGCAGGTATATCAGGAAACAATGCAAAATTGCGTGAAATCTTATCAGAAATTAGCAGAAATATTAGAACAAAAACATTATGCTGATTTTTTAGAACAGGGAATTTCTGAAAAAGAAGCCAAACACAAGGCAGAAAAAAAAGCCATTGAAGATGCAAGATTTGTATTGCCAAATGCGAGTGAAACAAAAATGGTCATGACAATGAATACAAGAGAATTATTGCATTTTTTTAGATTAAGATGTTGTAACCGTGCGCAATGGGAAATTAGAGAACTTGCGAAAGCAATGGTAAAAGAAGTCTATCCAGTTTCACCAAAGTTATTTGCAAATGCAGGACCTGCTTGTTGTACAGGTGCATGTCCTGAAGGCAAAATGACTTGTGGAAATTGTCAGGCAGTTCGTCAGGAATATGCTAATTTAAAAGCAGAATTAAATTAATTTTAGAAACTGGAAAATTTTTAATAGCATATTATATTTTTAAATGGATATGCTAAATTTAAACCCGAAAGGAATTAATATTATGATTTATGTATTTTTAGCAAACGGCTTTGAAGAAATTGAAGCTCTTGCACCTGTGGATATTTTGCGCCGTGCTGGCAAACAGGTGCAAACTGTAGGCATTGGCGGAAAATCAATCATGGGTTCTCATGGGATTGCTGTACAAGCTGATTTAACAGAATCTGAAATTGTACTCGGCAATGATTTAGAAATGATTGTACTTCCGGGAGGTATGCCGGGGACGTTGAATTTAGAAAAATCTGAAACTGTACAGACTGTTATTGATTTCTGTGCAGAACGTAAAATTTATATCGGTGCAATCTGTGCCGCACCGTCTATTTTAGGACATAAAAATTTATTAAATGGCAAACAGGCAATTGCTTATCCAGGATTTGAAGCAGAACTTGCAGGGGCAATAATTTCTGAAAATTCTGTTGTGCAGACTGATAATATTATCACAGCACAAGGTGCAGGTGTAGCTGTACCATTTGGCTTGAAATTAGCAGAAGTTTTGACAAGTCCTGAAAAAGCTTTGAAAATTAAAGCTAGTATTTGCTATCCGGAACATTAAATTATTATGCTAAATATTTCAGAACAAAAAAATATATTTCGCAAGCATATGCGGGAATTTTTGAAAACACAGGATAAATTAATGAAAAAAAACGCTGATATTGAAATTTTTAAAAATTTATGTGTGAATATATGGATACAACAAGCTGACATAATTTTATGCTATTATGCCATGCCCGAAGAACCAGCTACACAGGAATTTATTTCTGAAATGCTGAAACAAAATAAAAAAATTGCATTGCCAAAATGTGATGTAAATCAAAATGGCATAATGCAGTTTTATGAAATTAAAAATTTAAGTGCAGAAGAAATAAAAGCCGGCGCATTCGGCATTCCTGAGCCTATTAAAAATAATCCGGCAGAATTAACAAGTAAAAGTGTGATTCTAGTTCCGGCACTTGCTTTCACAAGGCAAGGACAACGACTCGGACGTGGTGGCGGTTATTATGATAGATTTTTGCAAAAATATCCCGAATTGCATAAAATAGGTGTTTGCTATGATAAAATGCTGGTGCAGAATCTGCCGTGTGAATTACATGATTGTTATGTAGATAGGATAATAACTGAATTTAATAGAGGGGAAAGCGATTTGATATGATTTCCAAATCTGAAAATGCACTTGGTGAAATTGATATTGACCAACCTGTGCAAACAGAACCGAGACGGACTTCTAGTAATAATAATTCTGGTAGCAAGAAGTCAAAGAAGAAAAAAAAGAAAAGAAAACATAGAAGTGTGAGAATTTATGGTGTTTTAATTATGCTGACTCTAGTATTTGTAATTTCAATTTCTTTGGCAATTGGTATTATTGAAATTGGAAAAGATATGTTAGGCATTAATGGCTCACAAAAATTAGTATTATTTACGATTCCAGAGGGTGCGACAACTGCCGAAATTGCAGAAAATTTATATGAAGATGGTATTATTAAAATTCCAAAAGCATTTATTTATTTCTCTCGTTTGAGTAAAGCTGATGCAAGTTATGTTGCTGGTAATCATGAAATTAGTGCTTCTATGGCTTATGAAACATTGATTGATGAATTGAAAAAAAGTCCTGATGTCGTAGAAGAACAGTCAGTTGTTGATGTTATGTTTCCAGAGGGAATTAGCTTATATGATGCCGCTCAAAAATTAGAAGCAAATAATATTTGTAATGCAGATAGATTTTTGTATTATTTTAACACAGGCGGTTTTGGCTATGAATTTGAAAATTATTTGCCGGAATCTACAAGCAGATTAAAATTTTATGCTATGGAGGGTTATTTCTTCCCAGATACTTACACGTTCTATGAAGAAATGGAGCCTGAAGCCGTATGCAGAAAAATTTATATGAATTTTGATTTGAAAATTACAGATGAAGATTATGCTAGAATTAATGAACTTGGCACAACACTTGATGAAGTAATTACACTTGCGTCTATGGTACAGGCAGAAGCCGCTAATGAAGCAGAAATGCCGGATATTGCATCTGTATTCTGGAATCGTTTGAAATATCCTGAAAATTTCGGCGGTGGTAAATTACAATCAGACCCGACTTCTAAATATGTCACGCAAGTTATTAAGCCTAATATAGAATTAGAGAATCAGCAAATTTATGACGCATATGACACTTATATTTGTGTCGGACTTCCTGCCGGTGCAATCGGCAACCCCGGTATCGCTGCAATTCGAGCAGTTTTATATCCAAGCGAAACAGATTATTTCTATTTCTATGCGAATATTGATACCGGTGTTACTTATTTTGCAAGAACGTTAGAAGAACATAATGCAAATATTGAAATGGTAAGACAACAACAAGCCGAGGCGGACGCTCTCGCAGCAGCAGAGGGTGAAGAATAATGTTAAATCAATATACAGAAATTCTTGCCCCTGCCGGCGATAAAGAAAGATTAGTATCAGCATTAGATTTTGGAGCTGATGCTGTGTATTTGGGCGGAACTATGTTCGGTATGCGTGCAGGTGCGCCGAATTTTGATACTGAAACGCTTTGTGAAGCTGTCAAACTTGCTCATGCAAAAAATGTAAAAGTATATCTAACTGTGAATACATTGCCTAGAAATCAGGAACTTGCTTTATTACCTGAATTTATTTCCAATGCTGTGAATGCCGGTGTAGATGCGTTAATTATTGCAGATTTAGGCGTATTTCAGGCAGTTAGAAAACTTGCGCCACAAATGACAATTCATATGTCAACACAAACTGGAATTGTGAATTATGCAACAGCGAATGCCTTATATGAAATGGGTGCAAGACGTGTTGTACTGGCAAGAGAATTATCTCTAAAGGAAATCGCAGAAATTAAAAAGAATATTCCAGAAGATTTAGAAATAGAAGTATTTGTACATGGTGCTATGTGTGTGTCATTTTCTGGACGATGTTTGTTATCTGCTTATTTCACAGATAGAGATGCCAACCGTGGTGCATGTGCGCAACCTTGTCGCTGGAAGTATTATCTTACAGAAGAAAAACGTCCGGAATTACCTATGCAAATAGAAGAAGCTCCAGAGGGAACTTATATTTTAAATGCAAGGGATATGTGTATGATAGACCATTTAGATAAACTTGCTGAAGCGGGTGTGACTTCGTTTAAAATTGAAGGCAGAGCAAAATCAGCTTATTATGTTTCTGTGATTACAAATGCGTATCGCATGGCAATGGATTATTATCTGCAAAATCCGTATAATTATCAGTTGCCTAAATGGATTCATGATGAAGTATTTAAAGTCAGTCACAGAAGATATTGCACAGGTTTTTTCTTTGGACACCCAAACGCATGTCAGTATTATGAAAATAGTGGTTATATTAGTTCCTGTGATGTTGTGGGAATTGTAGATTATTGCGAAAATGGTATCGTTTATGCAACGCAAAGAAATAGATTTTTTGCGGGAGATTGTATTGAAATTCTAGCACCTTGCCAAAAGCCTGTTGTATTGCAAGTAGATAAAATTTATAATGCGGACGGAGAAGAAATTCAGACTGTCAATCATGCCATGATGAAATTTTCTTTTCCATGTGAAATAGAATTTCCTAAAAATAGTATTATTAGACTGCCTGTTAAAAATAAAATTCCAGAAGAATCAGAAATAAAATAAATAATAAGGAGGATATTATTTTGTTTAAAGA
>CAMWHN010000171.1 GCA_947174085.1 uncultured Ruminococcus sp. | reverse complement strand
AACTAGAGCTTATGGATTTTTTGAGATTTTCTTTTTCGTTCATAGGCTTGATTGTTCCATTAATAACGTTTTACCCCAACGTTATTATAAAAAATCCCCAATAATCCCTATATCATGCATAAGAACTTTCCTTTTTGGGAAAGTTTTTATGTTTCTGCATGTAATTTTTCTGTGTCAAAATTTTCAGATTATTTTCATATAACTATCACAAAGACCTGTTATACTAAAATTGTTCCAGAAAAACTGGAGCTAGATTTCTCCCCCTTTTCAGATGAATTAACATTACTCCAGTGTTAATTACATCAAAATCCCTATAATCCCTATATCATGACAAAACACCCCTGTTTTAACAGGGGTGCTTTGTTATGCGATTTAATCTTGTAATAATTTTTCAGCAGATGCTAATTTTACACAGAGTACAAATAAATCCATTGCTTGTTGCAATTCCGGCACTTCGGGATACGTTGGCGCAATACGAATATTTCTGTCATCGGGGTCTTTTTTATAAGGGAATGCCGCACCTGCACCAGTTAAAACAACTCCGGCATTCTTGCAAAGTTCCACAATGCGTTTTGCACAGTTCGGCAATGCATTAAATGATACAAAATAACCGCCCTGTGGCTCTGTCCATTCGCCAATGCCTAATGGTTTAATTTCTGTATTTAGTGTATTTAAAACAACGTTGAATTTTGGTTCAATTAAGGCTCTTTGCTTTTCCATATGGGCAAGAACATTTTCAAATTTGCCGTCAAAATATTTTACATGGCGCATTTGATTAATTTTATCAAAGCTGATTGTGAACACAGTTAAAGCTTTTGTAATATCTTCAAGATTTTTTTTAGATGCTGCCAACATAGAAACGCCTGCACCCGCAAAAGTTACTTTTGCAGTAGAACCGAAAATATAAATCATATCTTCGTTGTGATATTTTTTTGCTTCTTCGAGAATTGGCAAAATTACTTTAGGATTATCACAAAGATGATGAATACAATAAGCATTATCCCAGAAAATACGGAAATCTTTTGCTTTCGGCTTGAGCATAGCGAAACGCTTTACAACTTCGTCACTGTAAACAATACCAGACGGATTAGAATACTGTGGAACACACCAAATGCCTTTAATTGCATCATCTTCGGCAACTAATTTTTCTATCATATCCATGTCAGGGCCATTTTCGTCAGTTGGAATATTAATCATTTCAATGCCGAAAAACTCTGTAATTGTAAAATGTCTGTCATACCCAGGAACAGGACATAAAAACTTCACAGTGTCTAATTCTTTCCAAGGTGTATTGCCTAATAAGCCATGTGTATGTGCATAAGTAATTACCATGTACATTGCTTGTAAGCTTGCATTACCGAACATAAAAATTTCGTCTGGTTTTACGCCCAGCATTGGTGCAAATAATCTTCTTGCTTCTGGAATACCGTCCAGTAAGCCATAATTACGATAGTCTCCGCCCTCGCCGATTAAATCTTCATTGCTAATGCAAGTTAATAACTCTTTGCTTAAATCAAGCTGTTTTGGAGAAGGCTTTCCTCTGGACATATCTAATTTTAAATTTTGCGCCTGATAATCTTCATAAGTTTTCAAACATTCCTGATAAAATGCTGAAAGCTCTTGCTTGTTATACTCTGTCAGATTCATAACACATCTGCCTTTCTGTATTTGATAATTTCAAGTATATTATACAGCAGAATTGTTATTTTTGCAAGTAATTTACATGATTTTTTCTAAAAATTCGTAGATTTATACGGAATTTTAAAAAAAATTATCGTTTTCGCTGTGAATTTTGACGTTGTATTTGTTCGTGACACAGAATCAAGTGTATTTTATACGCAAACAAATTAATATAAAATCTTGCAAAAACAGATTTCAAGAAAGTTTTTTTTGCATACCTCTTGACAAATGTTTCAAAAACGTTTACAATATTATTATTGTATGTTGTACGAGCATTGTTATTAACTAGAAAACAATGCTTGTGCTTGTTCTGCAATAGGTATGTTTGATAAGTTTTAATTTTAAATTTTAAGTTCTATTTCCGCAATATTTGCGGTTATTATATTCTAGTAAAATATTAAAAATATAAATATAAATAATTTAACTACTTGTGCAGGACTTCCATGCAATAAAAAATAAATTTTTATTAAATTAAAGGAGGTTATGCCCTATATGCAAATTGCTATTATTGTAATTCTGGTAATTGTGCTGGCTGTGGTTTGTATCATATTCATGAATACCAAAAACCAAGATGCACAAAAAATCAAAGATGCTGAAAAAGCAGGTTTTGAACGTGGTGTTGCACATCGCAAAAAAGAAGAAGAAACAGTGCTTGGTACTGCGGAACAAAAGGCACAGGAAAAAATTAAAATTGCAGATTCTAAACTTGAAGAAGCAGAACGCAAATTAAACACGGCAAATCAGCAATTGAAAGACGCAGAAGAAAAAGCGGAAAATCGCAAAAAAGAAGTATTATTAGAAGCAAAAGACGAAATTTATAAGCTTCGTCAGGAAGCGGAAAAAGAAATCCGTGACAGACGTAGTGAAGTTTCTAAACAAGAACGCCGAATCCATCAGAAAGAAGAAACACTTGACAAAAAAATTGACAGTCTGGAACACAAAGAAGAATTAATTCAGGAAAAGCTGAAAAATGCGGAAGTGCTGAAAGAAGAAGCCGAAGCTGTGAAACAGGAACAAATGAATACGTTAGAGCGTATTTCTGAATTAACAAAAGAACAAGCCAAAGAATATATGCTACATACTTTAGAAGATGAATTAGTACATGAAAAAGCTATTAAAATTTCTTCCTATGAACAACAACTCAAAGAAGAATGCGAAGAAAAAGCAAGAGGTTATTTATCTCTGGCAATTGCAAAATGTGCATCAGACCAAGTTTCCGAAGCAACGGTTTCTGTTGTTGCATTGCCAAGTGATGAAATGAAAGGACGTATTATCGGACGTGAGGGACGTAATATTAGAACTCTGGAAACGTTGACAGGTGTAGATTTGATTATTGATGATACACCAGAGGCAATTACGTTATCTTGTTTTGACCAAGTACGCCGTGAAATCGCAAGAATTGCATTAGAACGCTTAATTTCTGACGGTCGAATCCACCCGAGCCGTATTGAAGAAACTGTTGAAAAAGCAAAACGTGAAGTAGAACATAAAATTAAACAAGAGGGCGAAAGAGCTGTTATTGAAACAAATGTACACGGCTTGAATCATGAACTGGTCAAATTATTAGGACGTTTGCGTTTTAGAACTAGTTATCGCCAGAATGTTTTAACACATTCTATTGAAGTTGCGAATTTATGCGGTGTATTAGCATCAGAATTGGGTGTTGATGTGAATTTAGCAAAACGTGCCGGTTTATTGCATGATATCGGCAAAGCATTGACTTCAGAAGTAGAAGGTTCTCATGTGCAAATTGGTGTTGATGTGTGCAAGAAATTACATGAAAATCCGGAAGTTATTCATGCAATTGAAGCACATCATGGTGATGTAGAGCCTAAAACAGCTATTGCTTGTATTGTACAGGCGGCTGACGCTGTTTCTGCTGCAAGACCCGGCGCAAGAAGCGAAAATTATGAAAGCTATATTAAACGTCTGGAAAAACTCGAAGAAATTTGCATGTCTTACAAGGGCATTGAAAAATGCTATGCAGTACAAGCCGGACGTGAAATTCGTGTCATGGTGCAACCAGAAGTAATTAGCGATGAAAAAATGGTGCTAACAGCTCGTCAGATTGCACAGCAAATTGAAAGTGAAATGGAATACCCTGGTCAAATTAAAGTAAATCTTATTCGTGAAAGTCGAGTTGCAGATTACGCCAAGTGATACATCAAAGGACGGCTTATTGCCGTCCTTTTTATTATATTTAAATTTAAAACCAAAGGAGGAATTTTTATGCCGAAAACGGCAAAAACAATTTTTAATACAACTGAAAAATCAAATTTTATTCTGAACATGAAATCACAAGATTATTATAATTATAATCTTAAAATTTTATTAGGCTTTTTAATTCTCATGCCAATATTCAGCATAGTATTAGAATTTGTCAAAGTTTATAGCGTTCCGGCTATGGCTTTATCCATTACAGGCGTATTTGCCATTGTATTTGTATTCATTGGCTTTATGAAAAGTGAAACGCCTAAAAATTTATTTTTACCGGCTGGAATTTTAGGCATAATGCTAATCTGGGGGCTTGTGAGTTTATTTAATTCTTCTAATTATTATATTGCTATGTTTGGCTCTGACGGACGTAGTGAAGGTTGGCTGTCTATTTTATTTTATAGCAGTTTTTTCTTATTAGGCGCACAACTCGGAACAGATAGCAATCGCTTAAAATTATTACATGGTATGCTTTATATGGGCTTAGCAGAATGCGCATGGGGATTTTTACAGGCTTTGCCAATTAATATGCCGTCTTATTATAAAAATTTAGAACCGTTATTATTATTAAAATTATTCTTGCCTTCTGGATTAACAGGCAGTCCGATTTTTCTAGCAATTTTATTAACAATGCTATTAATTCCGGCTTTACTAGGCTCTGTTTTTGAACATAAAAAATCCAGAAAATTATTTTATACGATTTGCAGTATTTGTTTTATTATTCTTGCTGTGAAAACGCAATGCATTTTAGGCTTATGCGGTTCGATATTAGCAATTTTAAGTGTATTAATTTATGCGATAATTAAAAAAGCTGGTAAACAAGCTTTGCTTCGTTCTGGAATTGCTTTCATAGCGTTTCTTGTGGGAATTGGCTGGGTATATATTTCACCGTCTGTGAATCATACTTATAGTCGTGCCACTGGAGAAGAAGTTCCAGTTACAAATCAATTTGCTCTCTATGATGGCGGTATTATCTGGGAAGATAGTGCCTATAGATTAGCTGTAAGTGGCTATTATATTCAAAGCAGTGAAAATCCAAACGGCAATTTTGATATTAATAATATTCCTGAAACTTATACATTTATTTTTAAAATCACTGCAAAAATTATAAAATATTTTTCATTCACTGGAAGTGGCTGTGATAGTTTAGCCTATCCGCAAATTTATCAAAGCGCAGATATTGTATCTCATCCAAAT
>CAMWHN010000170.1 GCA_947174085.1 uncultured Ruminococcus sp. | reverse complement strand
GTATATAATTTTATTATAGCATATTTTCGTGAATATTTCTATAGCTAAGTAAAAAAATTTTTATTTTTCACATTTTTGTAGTATCTGCATAAAATACAAGAGAAAATTTTTTAAAAAATTGGAGGGATTCTCATGTCTGTCGTAGCAGGATTTTTTGTGATATTACTTGTGATTGCTGTTAGTTTGCTAGTTGCATTTATTTTTTCTAAGCCAGTACAAAAAACGAAAAATAAACTCAAACCGTTTGCTATTTTATTAATTACTAATCATCTTCCGGCAACAAAAGCATTTTTAGAATATTATGCGTCTCAGATTGCATGGATGGATAGTGAAATTTTAACATGTATGTTTTTAGTCTATCCAGAAGAAAATTTAAATGCAAAAGCACTCTGTGAAGATATGAGCAGAGAACATGAATTTTTTATCGCATATTCTATGAAAGAATTACAAAATATGCTTGATGGAGAATTAAAAAATTTGGAAATCTCGTAAAACCTGTTGCAATTTCCGGAAAAATATTGTATAATATTAAAGTATGTTTCAGATACAAATCAGGAGGGATTATCATGGCTGAAAATGAACATATTTCTGGAATTGTAAAACGTGTTGTATTTCGCAATGAAGAAAATGGCTATATCGTATTAGAATTAAATACAGAAGAAGATAATGTCATTGTTACTGGGGAATTAGGCGAAGCAGAAGAAGGGGAATTTTTATCACTTTGGGGGACGTATATTGACCATCTGAAATATGGTGTACAATTTCAGGCAGAACACTGTGAACGAAAATTGCCAGATACTGCAATTAATATTGAACGTTATTTAGCATCTGGTATTATTAAAGGCATTGGCGTAAAACTAGCAAAACAAATCGTGAAAACATTCGGTACAGAAACACTAGAAATTTTAGAAAACGAACCACAGAAATTATTACAAATCAGAACGATGACACAGAAAAAATGTGATGAAATTGCAGAAGAAGCAAAGAAAATTTTTGCTTTAAGAAATACAATTGCCTATTTTGATGGCTATGGGATTAAAACAAAATATGCAATGCGTGCATTTCGTGCTTGGGGAGAAGAATGCCGTAATTTTGTACAAAAAAATCCGTATTTACTCTGTACAGATGCAGTTGGCATGGATTTTCAGAAAACAGAAATCTATGCACATGCGCTACATATTCCTAAAACAGCATCATGCAGAATTTATGCCGGAATGGTTCATATTTTGCGTCATAATACATTGCTTGGACATACTTGTTTGCCATTAGATAGACTTGCAACAGCGACAATTAATTTTCTTGAAATTAACGAACAGCTATTTTATAAAACATATCAAGCTGAACTTCAAAAAGGCAATTTAATAGAATTTTGCAAAGGAAATCGGGAATTTGTATATTTACCAGAATATTATCTTGCAGAACGGCATATTACAGATAGAATCGCTTTATTAAATCAAATAGCAAAATCAGAAATCATAACAGATAATCATGCTTTGATAGAAAAAGCTGAAAAAATTGCAGGGGTTTCATATGCAGAAAAACAAAAACAAGCAATTTATCTTTCTTTAGTAAATAATATGCTACTTTTGACAGGTGGACCGGGTACTGGTAAAACGACAACACTGAATGCTATTATTTATTGCTTAGAACAGCAAGGCAATCGTGTATGTATTACAGCTCCGACAGGTCGTGCGGCAAAACGCATTTCTGATTTAACAGGCTATGAAGCCAAAACAATTCATAGATTATTAGGTGTACAGTTTGATTCTGCTGGTGTGGCAAAATTTATTCATCATGAAGAAAATCCTTTGCACTGTGATGTATTAATCATTGACGAAGTTTCTATGGTGGACGTGCTGTTATTTTCAAATTTACTTCGTGCATTAAAAACAGATTGCAAATTAATTCTTGTTGGCGATAACGACCAGCTTCCCTCTGTTGGTGCAGGAGCGTTATTAAAGCATTTGTTAGAAAGCCATTGTATGCATGTTATTACTTTAAAAGAAATTTTTCGACAAGCACAACAAAGCTATATTATTACCAATGCACATAAAATTGTAAACGGTGAAATGCCGGATTTAACTAGAAAAGATAATGATTTCTTTTTCTTTTATAGACCAGATTTTTCACAAGTCTCTAGTTTACTAATTGACTTAGCTTGCAAAAGATTGCCGAATGCTTATCAATATTCGCCCATAAAAGATATTCAAGTCATTACACCTACAAAACAAGGATTATTAGGCACGGTTGCATTAAATAAAGCCTTGCAGGCTAGATTAAATCCGCCGGAAGCACAAAAATCACAAGTCAAATCTAGTATTTATACATTTCGTGCAAGTGATAAAGTCATGCAGACAAAAAATAATTATGATATTACTTGGTCAAAAAACGGCGAAAATGGAACAGGTATTTTTAATGGCGATATTGGGACAATTATCTCTGTCAATTGTTCCCTAAAAGAATTAAAAATTGATTTTGACGGCAGAGAAACTATTTATCCGTTTACTATGATTGAACAATTAGAACTTGCCTATGCAATTACAGTACATAAAAGCCAAGGCAGTGAATTTGAAGCTGTGATTATTCCTATGTTGGGCAAAATGGAAAAATTAACCTATCGTAATTTGTTTTATACGGCTGTCACAAGAGCGAAAAAATTATTAATTTTAATTGGTTCGCCGACTAAAATTAAACAAATGGTAGATAATACAAATCATAATCAAAGATATTCCTGCTTAAAATACATGCTACAGAAAGCGTTTCAAAATGAAGTTATATAAATTATATCAAATTAAAAATCCGATTCTTAATTTTTTCTATCCGAATCGCTGTCCTAGTTGTGAGAAATTTTTATCATCAGGCGAAACCGTCTGTGAAATTTGTGCAGAAGATATGCTATTAGAACAAGATAGTTACTGTCATCAATGTGGTAAAATTAATTGTTTTTGTAACTATCATAAATTATATTATGACAAAGCTGTGATTGCCTGTCATTATGATAAAGCAACTATTCCGGCAATTTTAAAATTAAAATTATCAAAAAATACTAATTTCGCATATTTTTCTGCAAGAATTTTAGCACAACGTCTGCAATCGGAAGAATATGGCAAGTTAGATATGATAATTCCTGTGCCAATGCATAATACTAAATTACGGGAACGTGGCTATAATCAAGCGAGCTTAATTGCAAAAGAAATCGCAAATTTACTTGATTTACCCTGTCGGGAAGATATTTTATATAAAAATAAATCTGTTGCACAACATCAGTTAAATGCGAAACAACGTGCCGAAAATATAAATCATTTTCATGTAAGAAATATTTTAATTCAAAATAAGCATGTTTTGTTATGTGACGATGTTTTGACAACAGGAAATACTTTAAATTATTGTGCAGAACTTTTGAAACAAGTTGGTGCTTCTCGTGTGACTATCGCATCTGCATCAACGACAATTGCAAAACCAAAGGAGGCAATTTTAACATGAGTACACCAGATATTGGCATTGATTTAGGAACAGCAAATATTGTCATGACAAGTGGCAAAAAAGGTGTAGTTTTATCAGAACCGTCTGTAATTGCATATAATAAATGCACACAGCGCATTTTAGCTGTCGGAAAAGAAGCTTATCAAATGATTGGCAAAAACCCTGCTTACATAGAAGTTGTTCGCCCTATGGCAGAGGGTGTAATTTCAGATGATTTATTAACACAATGCATGATTCGAGAATTTTTAATTAAAATTTGCGGGCATCAACTTGTGAAACCTAGAATTATTATTTGTGTACCAGCGTTTATTACAGATTTACAAAAACGTGCCGTTGGAGATGCTGTCATGAGTGCTGGTTGCCGAAAAGCATATTTAATTGACGAACCAATTGCGGCTATGTTGGGCGCAGGTGTTAATATCGGACGTGCCAGAGGTCATATGGTTGTTGACATTGGCGGTGGTACAACAGATGTTGCTATTGTTTCTATGAATGGCATTGTAACATCACATTCGATTAAAAGCGCAGGCAGGCAAATTGATAGAGCAATTATGAAATATATGATGAATCGCTATAAACTCATGATTGGCGAACAGACAGCCGAACATGTGAAAAAAACACTGACTAATTTATACGACCCTAGAGAAGATGTCACTATGCCTGTAAAAGGCAGAAATATTCTGCGTGGGCTTCCTGATGTCATACAAATTAACGAACTAGAATTATTTGACGCTATGGAAGATGAAATTTTTGCAATCATGGAAGCCATTAAAAAAGTTCTCGAAGAAACACCGCCGGAATTAGTCGGTGATATTCATGAGAACGGTATTTTATTAACAGGAGGTGGCGCATTATTGGGCGGTCTTAGGGAATTAATTCACAGAACTTTGAATGTAAATTGTGTTCTTGCAAGAGATACCATGCATTGTGTTGCCAAAGGTACAGGGCTTGCATTTCAGAAAATTAATCATTTACTAGACGGCTTTGAGGGTGTTACAATTTATAAATACCGCTGATATATCATTCATCATAAAACATAAATTAAATAAATCGCTCCTAAATTGCCAAAAGGCAAAAATTTAGGAGCGTTTATTTTTTTATCAATTTCTATTTTTATGTTCTTCATAGAATTGGAAAATCATAACAATTAATTCAGAACGTTCTCTTAGGGGCAAATCTTCTAATATTTCTAATATTTCAATATTTGTTTCATTAATATTATTCTCATTTACAACATAAACACCTGAATTTCTTCCATATGTTGTATTATTAGTTACAAAATTATTTACATTAGTAGTTGTGTTTTTTCTTCCAAGCAAAGTATCAGTAGTACAATTTAATTCATCTGCAAGTTTGCATAAAACCTCA
Source organism: uncultured Ruminococcus sp. (assembly GCA_947174085.1). GTDB lineage: Bacteria > Bacillota > Clostridia > Oscillospirales > Ruminococcaceae > UBA3855. Next base: position 244 of record CAMWHN010000170.1, on the reverse strand, counting down.
ACACTAGGATTTCCTCCATTTCTCCAGTTGCTTGTATTTCCTTTACTGATTCCTAATTTTTTTGATAAAGCAGTTGGCGTTGTCCCCTTACATTTACATAATTCTTCAAATTGTGTATAATCCATAAATTTCTCCTTTCTTGTTTGTGAAAATTTACAAAGTTCATTTTAAATGTACTTTTTGCCTTGACAGGTCAATAAAAATGCACTATAATATTAGCAGTTAGTTCCATAATCATTTTAAC
>CAMWHN010000169.1 GCA_947174085.1 uncultured Ruminococcus sp. | reverse complement strand
ACACAGGATAATAAATGCAATTAAAACACCAAAACAACCGCCACAAGTATCAAGCAAAACATCGCTAATCTGTCCAGAACGTCCCTCAACAAACAATTGATGCACTTCATCTGTGCAGGCATATACTCCCGTTGCACCGATAGAAATCAAAATATTATATTTTTTATCTGCTAAATATAAATACCATAAAAAGCCCATAAATGCATATTCTGTAAAATGAGCTGTTTTGCGGATTATAAATTCTAGTCCGCTAGTAATTACTGTTTGTATTGCTATATCATAATTTTCATAATCTAAATATAAAAATTTTGCAAAAATAATACAAAATCCAGAACTTGTTTCTGAACTCTCATTTGCCGGCTGTGCTGAAAAACAAAACATAACTATCATTAAAATTACTAGAATTATAGGAATTATTTTTCGCATAAAATATACTCCTTATCTATCCGGCTCTGCATCATAGAACATTCTGTATTTGCGAACATTATGACAGCGGGTGCTGTTTACAAGTCCAATGGCTGTATACATACAGACAACTGCCGTACCACCGGCACTCATAAACGGCAACGGAATACCAATAACTGGCATAACTTTTAGTACCATGCCGATATTCATAAAACAATGGGAAAACAACATGCCAAATGTCCCAATACAAATTAATTTGCCCTGATGATTTTTTGTATAAAGACTATCTGTTAAAACTTTAATACAAATATAAGTCAAGAATAATAAAATTAATAATGAACCAATAAATCCCCATGCTTGCCCGACATGTGCATAAATAAAATCATTATGCATTTCAGGAACACTGATATAACCATTTTCACTATGCAGACCAGCACCAAAAATTTTACCATTGGCAAGTGCAGAAATACCTAAATCTTGCTGATATTCTAAATTTTCTGGGTCTGTTCCAGGATTCATAATAACAAGAATCCTTTGTCGGTGCATATCAGAAAGCAGGAAATTCCATGCCAGCAGACATGTCACAGGAATGGCTATCATTGCGGCGATAATATACCGGACAGCAATCTTTGCACTTAAAATTTCTGCAAGGAAAATAATTACAAATACAATTGCTGTGCCGTAGTCACCCTGTTTGGCAATTAATAATATTGGCACAGCTGCATGAAAACATAATAATAACATATGCTTGATTTCATTCATAGATTCTTCTACTTTAGATAAATGCATAGAAAATGTTAAAATAAATGCAAGTTTTAGTAATTCAGACGGTTGCAAATAAAAATTTCCAATGGCAATCCATGCTTGGTCATCTGCACCATCTCGCTTATAACCTAAACTTGTAAACGTTAATCCGACAAGCCCTAATGCGACTGGTGCATAAATCCACCATAATTTTACAAGTTTATTATAATCAATTATACTTAAAATAATTACAATGCCTAATCCTAATGCACTTGCAATGACTTGTGTTCGCACGGTACTACTATCACAGCGGTCAAGCAATTCATTATCGGCAATGCTCAAAAGCATGACACAACTAATCGCTGAACATATTAAAGATGCCAGAATTAAACCTAAATCCGATGCTTTCAAATATCGGGTTACTACTCCAAAAAATTTTCTCATAAATAATATTCTCTCTTTTCTTTTTGTTCTTTCTAATTATTATCTTAAATATTTGCTATCAAATCCACGGAACTGCACTGCTATAGAAATATCCTGATTGGTAATTAATGCATTGCCATGCAAATCCGCAGCAGAACGAGCAACTTTTTTAATTCTTGCGCCGGTTCTTGCACTCATTTGATAATGTGTATACATTTTGCCAAATAAATTTTCTGCTTCTGGTGTCATCTGACAAAATTCGTCTAGTAAATTATCTGGTATCATAGAATTGCAATAAAATCCTAAGCCTTTATAACGTTGTTCTTGTCGTTTTCTGGCAAGTTCTACTCGCTGTCGAATGACAGCAGAAGATTCCGGCTGTTGTTTAGAAGCAAATTCATGATAGGGAATCGGGTCAACATCAATATGCATATCAAATCGTTCTAACATAGGCCCTGAAATTCTGGAAATATAATTTTTAATTTGCTTTTGTGTGCAAGTGCATTGCTTTTGTGTTGAACCGTAAAACCCACAGGGACAAGGATTCATTGCGCCAACAAGCATAATATTACAGGGATATTCTGCTGTTCCTGAAACTCTTGAAATAGAAACTTTACGATTTTCTAACGGCTGTCTTAAAATTTCCAGTGTAGCCCGATTAAATTCCGCCATTTCGTCTAAAAATAATACACCATTATGTGCCAGAGAAATTTCCCCAGGGACTGGAATACTGCCACCGCCTACCAATCCAGCAGCAGAAATTGTATGATGTGGCGCACGGAATGGTCGTTGTACGATTAAAGGCTGTTCTGATGGTAATAATCCTGCAACAGAATATACGTTAGAAGTTTCTAAAATTTCTTCATGTGTCATCTGTGGCAGAATCGTTCCTAAACGATTTGCTAACATACTTTTGCCACTCCCCGGACTGCCAATTAGTAATACATTATGTCCACCGGCGGCAGCAAGTTCAATGCCACTTCTTGCCTTAAACTGTCCCCGAACGTCTTTAAAATCCATTAAATTAGAAAGAAACGGCGTAATATCTGGTATATAATGCGGTTCTGGTTTAAGTATAGACTGATTTAATAAATGTGCCATTAATCTATCAACTGTATCTACACCATACACCCGAATATTATCAATAACAGATGCTTCTTTTGCGTTTTCTTGTGGGACATAGACTTCATGAAATCCATTTTTTCGAGCAAGCATAACCATTGACATAATCCCATGAACACCCCTAATTGTTCCATGTAAGCCTAATTCTCCAATAAAGATACTATCTGGCATTTTTAATGGCAAAATATCCATAGCTTGCATAAGTGATATAAAAATAGCCAAATCAAATGACGAACCAGATTTTTTGACATTCGCTGGCGCAAGATTAATTAATACTTTGCCTTTTGGAAATTTAAGTCCAATGGAAGATGTAGCACTTCTCACACGGTCACGACTTTCTTTAATGCCAATATCCGGCAGACCACTTAAATCAAATTGCGGTGAACCTCTGGATAATTCGGCTTCTACTGTGACTAGAAATGCATTCATGCCGAACATACCGACACTATTTGTAACTGCAAACATAGTATTCTCTCAAATCCTTTCTTTTAAGATTTTAAAAAATTTTGTCTCTCAATCATTATTTTGCGTTTGTTTTGTCACTGTCAAATCAAAAGAATTTGTTTCTGATACATCTTCCATAATTTCTGGAGCTGATATTTTTTCTGTTGCTGTCAAATCAGAAGATAATCGCTCTGATATATCCTGTTAAAATTCTGGAATAGAGGGCATTTCTTCATCATGTAAATTATCAAATTTATGTTCTGGCTGATATTCTTTGCCAAAATTTTGCATTTGTTCTGTAAATCGTTCATTAAAATATGGATACCCTTCTTGTTGTTTTATCCAGACAGCCTGTTTTGTTTCTGGTATTTGCAAGAGAAAAAGTCCTAGCATAATCATTCCAATATGCCAAGCAATCCAACCAAAAATGATGCCAATAAAAAGCAAAATACAAGTAATCGCTAGTAATTTTGGCTTTTCTGGCACAGCAAATAAGCCAATGGCTAGCGTAATGATACTATAGATTAAAATGCTAATACCTTGTTCAATTGGTGAGTGTATGTGCATATAGGCATTGATAAGCATAAGAAATGCAACAAGCTTAAATCGTAACATATGATGTTGTTCATGCTTTCTCATCATCATACGGCATTTACCATAATGCGACATATCAGGTTTTTCCATAGCAAAATTTCTCTCCTTTAAATATTTATATCACTTTTGAAATTTTTCATCAAAATTCTATCTGTCCCCAAATCACTATTTTGCATTTGATTTGCTTGTAGTATATCCTGTTTAAATTCTGGAGCTGATTTTTCTGTTTCTAAATCATTATTTTGCATTTGTTCTGTTGTTGTCGAATCAAGAGAAGTTAATTCTGGAACTAATTTTTCTGTTCCTAAATCATTATTTTGCATTTGTTCTGTTGCTGTGGAATCAAGAGAAGTTAATTCTGGCACTGTTTGTTCTGTTTCTATCAAATCAGAAATTGTTACGTTTGATATATCCTGCATAATTTCTGAATCTGATATTTTTTCTGTTGCTGTCAAATCAGAAGATAATAACTCTGGTATATCTTGTGTAAATTCTGGAATAGACGGCATTTCTTTTACCACAAAATCAGGTGAGGGGGTTTCTGGCATATCCGGCATTTCTGTATGATGTAAATCATCAAATTTATGTTCTGGTTCATATTCTTTTCCAAAATTTAGCATTTGTTCTGTAAAGCGTTCATTAAAATGCGGATATCCCTCTTGTTGTTTTATCCAGACAGCTTGTTTTGCTTCTGGTATTTGCCAAAGAAAAAGCAATAACATAGGGATTCCAAGATATGGTGCAAGCCATTCGCCAATAATGCCTATAAAAAGCAAAATACAAGTAGTAGCTAATAATTTTGGCTTTTCTGGTACAGCAAATAAGCCGATAGCTAGTGTAATGATACAATAGATTAAAATACCAACACCGAAGAAAAACCCAAAAAGATAAAATGCTCTCTGGTCAATTGGTGAACGTATGACTTTTACATAGGCATTTATCAGCATGAGAAATGCAACAAGACCAACTCGTAACATATGATTTTTTTTATGTTTCATCATCATGGTACGGCATTTATCATAATGCGACATATCATGTATTTCTGTAGACATGACAAAAAAACTCCCTTTCTGAAATAAAATCATTTATTTATATTAATATACTAATAAGTATAACATAATTATTAATATTCGTCAAGCAAATTACTGTAAAAACTGAATTTCACAAAATATTTGACTTATCAGGGAAAATATGTTATAATAATTACTAATCTTTGTGTAACAGGAGTGAATTTAAATTATGGTTCTGAAAAAATGCAGTATAAACCTGACTCTTATACACATAACCGAGCCCACGAGACATCTCAGGAACTAGTATGCCGTCTTCTGCTTGAAAAAAAAAAGGGGGGGGGGGGGGGGGGGGG
>CAMWHN010000168.1 GCA_947174085.1 uncultured Ruminococcus sp. | reverse complement strand
ATCGAGATGAGATTTTTAAAATATTATATGAAATTGGTTGGTTTTTAGGTGATTTTTTTATTATATCCAATAAATTTGATTGGTTTATTGTGCATGATGATTTAAACGACAGTGCAGTTAAATACATAAAATCTAGGTGAAATATTATGCAACAAAAAAGAATTATGCTTAGTTCTACAGGAAGTGGCACAGGAAAAACAACAATGACAATTGCCTTGCTTAGTGCATTAAATTATAAAAATTTAAAAATACAAAGTTTCAAATGTGGCTGTGATTACATTGACCCCATGTTTCATAGTTATATCACAGGACGCAAAACTTATCAGGCAGACCCCTATTTTTTAGAAAAAAAGCAATTACAGAAATTATTTTCACAAGTTTCTGCACAGGCTGATATTAGCATACTAGAGGGCGCAATGGGCTTTTATGATGGCATTTCTGGAACATCACAGGCTAGTGCTTATACGGTTTCTGAATGGCTAAAAACACCAGTTTTATTAATTATTTCTCCAAAAGGCATGGGCTGTTCTCTGGGAGCAATTTGCAAAGGGTTTCAGAATTTTAGAATGCCAAATCAAATACAAGGTATTTTATTAAATCAAATTCGTCCCAACATGTATGAATATTATAAAAAAATAATTCAGCAGGAAACCAATTTGCAAGTATATGGCTATTTACCGGATTTGCCAGAAATGAAACTAGAAAGCCGACATTTAGGCTTATTAACAGCACAAGAAATTACAAATTTAGATAAAAAAATAAATTTACTCAGAGAAACAGCACTGCAAACACTAGAATTAGAAAATATAGTAAAACTTGCCGGAACAGCTCCGGAATTGCCTATATATTCTAAAAAAATAGAGCCTAATTATAATATTAAAATTGGCATTGCCAAAGACAAAGCATTTTGTTTTTATTATGCTGAAAATTTGGAATTATTAGAACAATTAGGCGCAGAATTAATTTATTTTTCGCCAATTTCTGATAAAAAATTACCTGAAAATTTAGACGGTTTATATTTTGGTGGCGGTTATCCGGAATTATATTTGCCGGAATTAAGCAATAATAAATATTTTATTAAAAATTTGAAAAAAGCTTCTGAAAAAAATATACCAGTTTTTGCAGAATGTGGCGGATTTTTATATTTACTAGAAAAATTTTATGATAGCAATCAAAAACAATATTCTATGGCAGGACTATTATCTGGAAGTGCAAAATTAAAAAATCAACTTTGTAGATTTGGCTATATTAATTTAACAGCACAGGAAAATACGATTTTAGGTAATTCTGGAATTAGTATAAAAGCACATGAATTTCATTATGCAGATAGTACGCAAAATGGCAATGCATTTTTATCAGAACGACCCTCTGGTGCAAATTGGTATGCTATGCAAAATACAGGTAATATTTTAGCTGGCTTTCCGCATGTATATTTTTTATCTAATCCGAAAATTGCAGAAAATTTCTGTAAAGCTTGTCAAAAGTTTCATGATTTACAAGAAAGGAATTTAAAATGCTAATATTAATTATAGGCGGTGCAGGCAGTGGCAAATCTTTATTTGCAGAAAAACTAGTTACAAAATTAGCAAAAAAAAATTTATATTATTTTGCAACAATGCAAATCTGTGATGAAGAATGTCAACAACGTGTGCTAAAACATCAGCAACAAAGAGCTGAAAAAAATTTTATTACTATCGAAACGCCATTTTTAGAGATTAAAAATTTAACAAATTTTCCTGAATCTAGTACAGGTTTATTAGAATGCCTTAGCAATTTGCTTGCAAATATGGAATTTAATATGAAATATCCTAACATAAATGATTTGCCTGAATTTATTATAAAAAAAATTTTAAATTTGTATCAAAATTTAGAAAATCTTGTAATCGTTACAAATGATATATTTTCTGATGAAATTCCAGATTGCATGAAATATTATTTGCGAAATCTGGGTAAAATAAATTGCAATTTAGCAAACTATGCTGAAATTGTACTAGAAATTAATTCTGGAAGTGTCATTGTCTGGAAAGGAGAAAATTTATTTCATGAAATCATGGGTTGAATCATTTTTGATTGCATTATCTATGTATAGTACGATTCCTGTAAAATGTCTGGATTGGAATAAAAATAATCTTCGGCATGCAATGATTTTTTTTCCGTTGATTGGGCTAATTTGTGGATTTGGAATTGGGTTTATCTGGTATATTTTTAAATTTTTACAAGCTAGTCATTTTTTATTTGCTGTATTTGCTTTGTTAATCACCGTGATTATCACAGGAGGTATTCATTTAGATGGCTTCTGTGATACAGCAGACGCCTTATTCTCCAGACGTTCTCAGGAAGAAAAATTAAAAATTCTAAAAGATGCCCATTGTGGTGCTTTTGCTATGATAAGCATAATAGTAATTTTATTATTACAAGTCGCAGATTTTTCAGAAATATTTTTAAAATTTGATATAAAATTGTTAGGTATTATCACAGGCGGTTATAGCATTTCTCGTTGTTTAAGTGCGATTTCTATTATGACATTTCCATGTGCAAAAACAAGTTCTCTCGCAAAAACTTTTTCAGAATATGCAGGTTCTGGAAGTAAAAAACTTTTAATTGCTGAATTTATTTTAATTAGTTTTATTTTAATCTATTTTTATCATAAATTAGCAATGCTATTAATTAGTTCAGCAATACTAGTATTTATATACTATTATCAAATGCAGAAAAAACAATTTGGTGGTATGACTGGAGATTTGGCAGGATTTTTTTTAGTCCTCTGTGAAACAGTCTGGTTATCAGAAATTGCCCTATTAGGAGGAATTTTAACATGAAATTAATTATCGGTGGCTATGCACAAGGCAGACTTACTTATACTTTAAAAAAATATCATCTTACCAAACAAGATGTTTGTGATATTTATAATGATAATAATTTTAAAAATTATCAAGAAAAAAAAATTATTTATCATGCAGAAGAATTTATCACAATCTGGCAGAATACAGGTAAAAATATTTCAGAAGAAATAAATAAATTATTGCCTAATTTGCAAGATAAAATTATTATTACACAAGAAGTCGGTTGTGGTTTAATTCCAATTTCTCCAGAAAAACGCCAATGGCGTGAACAAGTAGGGCATTTGAATCAAGCACTGGCTGAATCTTCTGAAACAGTAGAACGTGTTTGTTGCGGATTAGGCATGTATATAAAGCAGGAGTCATCACATGTGGATAGTAATTAGCAATCTGTTAGGATTTTTATTAGATTTATGTTTAGGCGACCCAATCTGGATAAAACACCCTGTTGTGCTAATTGGCAAAGCAATTTCAAATTCTGAAAAAATGCTTAGAAAATTATTTCCCAAAAATGCAAAATCTGAATTGATTGCTGGATTAATTTTAGCAATTAGCATTCCTGTTTTAAGTTTTTTAGTATCAAGTATTATATTATATTTTGCTTATAAAATTAATTTTATATTATTTTTTATTATTCATACATTTTGGGCATATCAGATTCTGGCAACACGCTGTTTAGAACAGGAAAGCCGGAAAGTATTTTATGCATTGCAAGAAAATTTAGAACAGGCAAGAAAGCAAATAGCTAGAATTGTCGGACGTGAAACAAGTAATTTAAATTCTGAAGAAATTATTAAAGCTTGTGTCGAAACTGTCGCTGAAAATACATCTGATGGTGTGATTGCGCCTTTATGTTATTTAATGCTTGGCGGTGTGCCTTTAGGTTTTTTCTATAAAGCAATTAATACACTTGATTCTATGGCTGGCTATCGAAATAAAAAATATCAATATTTTGGGACAGCTTCGGCTAAATTAGATGATATTGCGAATTTTTTACCGTCCAGAATTTGTGCAATTTTCATGATAATTTCTGCAAAATTATTAAATTTTAATTTTAAATCTGCATATAAAATATTTCTCCGTGACAGAAATAATCATTTGTCACCCAATTCTGCACAGACAGAATCTGTAATAGCCGGTGCATTGGGCATTCAGTTAGGTGGAACGCATGTATATTTTGGCGAATTGGTTGAAAAACAAACAATTGGAGATAATTTGCGTCATGCCGAACCGGAAGATATTCTAAAAGCAAATCAATTATTAATGCTCACGGCAATATTAGCTTTCATTATTTTTAGTATATTAAAACTAGTTTTTATTTTTTTATAACAGAGGTGAATTATGCACGGCGGAGATATTTATTTTACTTCTGAAAAATTACTTGATTTTTCAGCAAATATTAATCCCTTTGGTGTACCGGAATCTGTGATAACAGCAATAAAAAATGCATTGTCAGATATTGCTTATTATCCTGATAGTTATCAAAGAAAATTACGTCAGGAACTTGCAAATTATCATCAAATTCAAGCAAATCAAATTGTTTGCGGAAACGGCGGAGCTGATGTATTATTTAGAACAATTCAAGCAATTCAGCCCAAAAATGCATTGTTGCCTGTACCAGTATTTACAGAATATGAAAAAGCTTTGCTTGAAAATAATTCTAATATTAATTACTGGAATATGCCAGATTTACAAATTACGGAAGATTTAATTTTAGAATTAGAACAAAATAATTATGATTTTTTAATATTATGCAATCCGAATAACCCAACAGGGAATTGCATTGCGAGAGAATTGTTATTAAAAATTTTAAATCTAGCAAAGCAAAAAAATATATTTATTTTACTAGACGAATGCTTTTTTGATATGACAAGTTTTGCATCAGAACAAAATTCTATGATTCAAAAAATTTTAGAATTTGAAAATTTATTTATTTTAAAATCTATGACAAAATTATATGCTTTGGCAGGCTTAAGACTAGGCTACGGCATTAGTGCTAATATAAATTTAATTGAAAAAATTAGAACTATCGGACAACCTTGGGCAGTAAATTCTCTTGCGAGTGTTGCGGGTTGTGTTGCTTTACAAGATAATAATTATAAATTAAGATTTTTAGATTTTTTAATACAAGAACGTGAATTTTTATTTCAAGAACTAAAAAAATTAAATTTCAAAGTCTGGAAACCAAATGCAAATTATATTTTTTTTGAAGCTGAAAATTATCCAGATTTAGATAAAAAATTATTGAATTTTAAAAT
>CAMWHN010000167.1 GCA_947174085.1 uncultured Ruminococcus sp. | reverse complement strand
GTTGTCAGATTCTGATTTGCTGTGATATATGATTTTAATATTTCCTGTTGTTCAGTTGAAAATATCGCAGTTTCGGATTTCTGACACTTCGGCATGATAATGCCGTCCATCACATTCCGGATATGATATTCCCGGCTTGCATAACGGAACATGGATTTCATCAGCACCAGAATATCGGTGATATATCTGGCAGAAAGTCCGGATTTGAGTTTCTGTTCCACAAACTGATAAATCATTTTTGACTTCAGCATACAACACTGGATGTCGCCAAATGCCGGAATAATGTGTTTTTCGGCTTTCATGCGATAATTGGCAGCAGTTGATTCTTTCAGTCTAACAGCAGATGTGTGCAGAAACTCAATGGCTAATTCTCTGACCGTCATTTCCGTTACAGTGTACTCATCAGCAAGATTCTGCTGTGAAACAAGTAGCTTATATTCCGCTTCTTCACGGCTTTTTCCATAAAAAGAGCGTGTTCTTCTCTTTCCATGCTCATCTGTTCCCAAAGAAAGACGGGCTTCCCATCGCCCGTCTTTGCGGAGATAGATGCTGTGGCTCATGCCTGATTCCTCCTTTATCTTTCAAAAAATTCTATAAAAAACACTTGATTTCATACAGAGTTTATGTTACAATAGAAGTGTCATAAAATGCTTAATTTTGCGAAAAACCTATGTACAAACCGCTGGTCTTTTTCTCTGTACATAAAAAGAGCGTTCCCTGTACAAACAAGGAACGCTCAGCCTGACTTCAGATAATTGTCCAGATATACATGGGTGCCGTCAGTGTGAACAGCAGACCGCCGAAAATAATAGCAATTGGTGTCCATTCTAATTGTCCGTGCTTTCGGTAGTCCAAATACAGTGCACCTATCTTAACAAACAGTAAAATTGCCAATATTACGTCTAAAACAGGGAACACCACAGTGTTTACGATAGATTCTACCTGGGCTCTCGCAGTTGTCCATGTGCCGGAAACAGCACTTGCAATGTCACCAGCTGCATATACCGAAAGTGACGATACATTAGCAAAAATCAAACTGCTGAACAGTGCAGGAATCAGCAGTTTTTTAACTTGTTTCATCCATATCAGCCTCCTTCATTTCCACGAGTTTTCCAGTCAGCACTGTTCTTGCGTTTGCAAATTCATTGCTGCATGTGGACAGTGAAATAAACCGGTCGTACTCATCATAGCTTATTTCTTTGCAGATGACGGATAAATTCTGAATCTGGGAAATCCAGTCATGAATTGGCTGTGAACCGTCATAAATCGGATCATGATAGTTTGCTTTTGCCAAAGAGAAAAAATCAATTCTGTATACCGTATCTGATGTTGCCAGCCAGCCGTAACGATGACTGTCGAAATAGGCAGAATCCCCGAATTTCAGCAGTCCTGCGAACATAGAACCATTTTTCATATTGTGAGCATAGACCACATTAATCGGATTCAGAAGTCTCGGTTCACAGCGGTAATCCAGGAATACAGAACCGGCAGACAGAGAACTGCCATCATAGGCATGCTGGAAATAAAATGCGTTGTCCTCTCCCTGCATCAGCGGATAATTGATATTCGTGTCCGGAAGATACAGCCATCCGACGGCATCCGGATATGCCTCTGTCAGCACACTTGCCGCATCTCTGAGCTGCTGTAAAATCTCAATTGGGAGAGTTCCCGAACGATCCTCAGTCTGTGTGAAATTTTCTTGTTCTGTCATCTCTGAAAATTCAGTGGTTTCTGTCAGATCAGTTATTTTTGGAACAATTTCCTGTACAGTTTCAGCAGTCAGCGCATCAGCGATTTCATCAAGCTTTTCCTGCACATCCTGTGTCAGTGCATAAGGCTTGATTTCGGCATTTTTTCTTGTTTGCTGTACATCATCTTTCACAAGCAGAGTTGTTCCCCCGAAGAGGAGGGCGACTGAAATAGCCGCCACAATGATAATGGTTTTCTTCATCACTTCTGATCCTTCTTTCTCAGCATGACAATTGTCAGTGCCAGACCGCAAAGTCCTACAATGCACATTCTCACAGCGACCGGATTTTTTCCGGGATCGCCTGTAGCCGGGATGCTTGTCACGGGAGTTGGTGTGCTGACCGACGGAGTCGGAGTGGGAACTGTCGGAGTCGTCGGAACAACGGGAGTTGTGGGAATATCCGGAGTTTTCTCGTCTTTCATAACGACTTCTGTCACAGAACCGTCTTCGCTAACAGTAAATTCCACATCGTTGGCGATTTCATAACCATCCGGAGCGGTAATTTCACGCAAAATATAGGTCTTTCCAGCAGTCAACTTGCCCTCAATGAAATGCGGTTCTTCGCCGGAAATCCATTCTTCAATCATATTGTCATCTTCATCAATTACTTGAAGTTTTGCTCCGGGCAGTTCCTTGCCTGTGGTGATATCCTGTTTGGAAATTTTCACTTTCGTAGTGTCATCTTTCATGATTACTTCTGTCACAGTACCATCCTCATTAACTGTAAATTCCACGTCTGTTGCCAGAACATAGCCGTCTGGAGCGATCGTTTCACGCAGAATATAGGTCTTTCCAACAGTCAACTTGCCCTCAATGAAATGCGGTTCTTCGTCGGAAATCCATTCATCAATGATATTTTCGTCCTCATCAATAATTACGAGACTTGCGCCGGGCAGTTCCTCGTCATTGGTAATATCGATTTTACTAATTTTCACTTTTGTAGTATCATCTTTCATGATTACTTCTGTCACAGTACCATCCTCATTGACTGTAAATTCCACGTCTGTTGCCAGAACATAACCGTCCGGAGCAATCGTTTCACGCAGGATATAGGTCTTTCCAGCAGTCAATTTGCCCTCAATAAAGTACGGTTCTTCGCCGGAAATCCACTCATCAACAATATTGTCATCTTCATCAATTACTTGAAGTTTTGCACCAGGCAGTTCTTCACTGGTGGTAATATCCTGCTTGCTGATTCTGACAGCAGTTGTCCCATCTACCATTGTAACCAGGGGAATGCCATCGGCAGTAAATGTCGATACATCAACATTTTTAACTTGGACAACATTGAGAACATTCACAATAAAGCTGATGTCAGTCGCAATCACATAGCCATCCGGTGCAGCAGTTTCTCTGATTGTGTAATAGCCAGCCGGAATTTCAGAAATGATATGATTTGTGCCGTCAGAAGTCCATTCTTCGACAATATTGCCGGATTCGTCAATCAACTGCATCTGTGCGCCGGGGAGTTCCTTGCCGTACACATCTTCCTTGCTGACGGCGACTTTGATAGAATCATTTTCAATCGTAATTTCGACAATTTCTTTATCTTCCGTGATGGAAACAGGATATGCCTTTTCAGTCAGAACATAGCCATCAGGAGGCAGAATTTCCTTGACAATATAGTCACCATAAGGAATATTTTCAAAATTGAAACAGCCGTTTTCATCAGAAACTTCGCTGTAAATCGCATTTGTTCCGGAAAAATCCGTTTCGCCTGCATGGAACAATCCAATCATTGCACCGCTGAGAGGCTTGCCGTTGGAATTTACTTTCTTGCCCTCGATTGTACCACGTTTCAGCGTGTTTTCAAACTGACCGCAGTCAATATCGACTGTTGTCATTTCCTGACCCTGATACTGGAATGTCACCAGATATTTTTCGCCGTTGAGAACATAATGCTCCTCTGTAGCAATCTCCTGCACATAATATTTTGCAAACGGCAGCTGCTCTGTAAATGCTGCAGTCATATCCTTATTGAGAGAAATTTCAGAAATCAAGCCGTTTTCCGGAATCACAGAACCGTCAGCAGCAGTGATATCTTCTGCGGCGAACAGTCCGAAGCGTACACTCAGATATTCATTTTTGCTGCCAATATCATAATTTTCGTCCTGTTCCATTGCCTTTGTCAGATGGATGTTCACACCCTGATAGTTGTTTGCAAAATCTTGCTGCACTGTATCACGCACAGCAACTTCCTGTCCCGCATAGGTCAGTTCTACAGAATGACTTTCATCATTCAGGACATAGCCATACGGAGCAGAAATTTCCTTGATTTCATACTTGCCAAGATACAGCAGATCCGTTTCAGCATAGCCGTCGGAATCCGTTGTTAATTCGGCAACAATATCTCCGGCATTTGCACGGACTGTGCCGTCAGCCGTGACAATATTCTCACTGGCAATGACCTGAAAAACAGCGTTTTCAAGACTTTTTTCCTCAAATACAGGCATATAGATAATTTGAGATTCTTCCATCTGACCGTCATCCTGAGCATAGCCGATAGATTTCACAGTCGTGAAAGCCTGTCCGGTTTTCTGGACGGAAATTCTGCCTTTCTGAGCCATATCAGATTTTGTTAATTTGATGATATTCACAGCATTTTCTTCTTCTGCATTGGAAGAATCCACCGTGAACGGAATCGGAGTGCTGTCAAGCACATACCCCATAGGAGCCTGCACCTCAACAAGCGTGTAATTGCCGTAGACAAGGGATTCCGGAGCAATCAGAACGCCGTTTTTATCTGTGTAGAATGTGTCAATTCCGCCAAGCAAGACCTGATTTCCCTCAGAATTGAAAATCTGGAAACCTGCTCCCTCGTAAGCAATAGTTCTGCCTGTTTCAGCATCCAGCTTTTCGACCTGGATATAACTGCTGAATGGCGCATCGTTGAGAATATACTCATAAGTCTTGCTGTTTTCAGAGATGAACACCTCGAAATCGGACACGAATTCAGCATCATTGACTGTCTTTGTCTGGTGGACAGTGTACTGACCATAAGGCATATCTTTTGTCTTAGCAAAGCCATTCTCGTCAGTAATCAGATAATCACGGACAGTATCATCAGCCGTTTCATAACTGCCGCAAGATGTCAGATAAATTTCAAATTCTGCCCCTGCTTCGAGGTTTATAATCTCATCTGCGTTTTCATCACTGTGTTTGAGAATGGACACATTGCCCTTGATTGGCATTTCAAATACAGTCATATTTGCAGTATTAAATTCTACTGTGTAATTCTCAGGCTGTGCGCCAACTGTGTACACTGTTTCATCGAGCAGATAACCGGAAGACGGATTGATTTCCTGAATTGTATAATTGCCGCAAGGATAGAAATTTGTCTTAAAATAGCCGTTTTCATCTGTGGTATAGTTGTCCACCAGTTCATCGTCACAATAC
>CAMWHN010000166.1 GCA_947174085.1 uncultured Ruminococcus sp. | reverse complement strand
TACTTCATTTATCAAAAAAAGTCCAGCTTTTTCACTGGACTTTTTTGACAGGCTGTCCCCGTCTTTATAGACGGGGGTTAAATTTTCTAAAACTCAATAGGACTGGTGAAACAGAAATCCCATTTTTTTTAGATAAAGACAGCATGTCATTTTGCACGTCTGCGAGAACGGGTTTTGCGGTCTGTGATGCGTTTAATATCGCTGATACGTTCTTCACTGTTCTGTTTAAAATGTGTCATCATATCTTCAAATGACATTTCAGAATTAGATTTTTGTGAGGGCATACCCTCCCAGACAATGCCCTTGTCACGAGCTTGACGATTAGGACGATTTTGCCTGTTTTCCCGAAATCTCTGCTGTGATTTTTCTTCTTTTGGCAGTGCTTTTTTTATCGACATGCTAATTTTGCCCTGTTCATTCACTTGCAAAACAGTTACTTTTACTTCCTGTCCCTCTGTTAAAAACTCACGAATATCATTTACAAATATATTGGCAACTTCTGAAATATGTACCATGCCAGTAAATTTTTCACCCTCTTGTAATACTTCTACAAAAGCACCATAATTTGTAATTCCCTTAACCTTACCATCATAAATTTTCCCGATTTCCAACATATACAAAAAAGCCCTCCTGCTTTTCAAAAATTTTAATTATTTATTATTTACGAGACGTATCATAATAACGTTTCTCGTCCGGATACGCATAACCAGCGGATTCTATGGCAAGCTTTTCCATATATTTGCCAATATCATCTGATGCAATTAATTCCGCAAGTTCTTCATTCTGTGCAGATAATACTTCTACTTCTTCTTCGAGCTGTGCCAATTCTTTCTTTTTTTCAACAACGGCATTTTGCGTTGTCACAATCGAAACGGCACAGAATATAACAAACATGACCAAAGCAATATTCATTAGCATTTTTAACCCTGTTTTAGAGTTAGCACCTGTTTTTTTTCTGTTTGGCATGCAATCGCCCTGCTTTCTTTTTTTTAAAATTATTTTTATCAGCCTTGTTATTTATATTATTATTATACACCTTATGTGAGGACATTTGCAAGCCATTTTGTGAATTTTTCTTCCTAAAATTTAATTTTTTGGCATATTTCACAAAACCATGCTTTAATTTTCCACAAATCCATATAATTTTATTCCAGCCCCAATGCACAGGCATTAATAATATATCACTAAAACGCATGATAACTGCCCCAAGTGTATAATAATATGCCATGAATCCTAGAAAACAGCCGACAAAATAATAAATTCTAAGTTCTCCTCTTGCAAATGCGTTAATATAACATAGCATTAAAAAACTAATAAAAATAAAATAAAATATATCTTCCAAAGCAACTAAAAACGCATTATGTTTCAGCAATTTTCTAAATAATCTTGTGACATCAAATACAATTCCAACTGGAATGCCTAATAAAATTGCTCCGCCAAATAACATAAATTCCTCGTCCACAGTGCGAAACGTTTCCGGAGCAACTTGCAATAACATCACCGGAATAACCTGCCTAACATAGAAACAGGAGACTGCTTGTCTTTATCGCCATATTGTAAAGACCAAATATCACCCTCAACAGACATATTGCCATTTTCAATACTAATTGCATTAATATGCAAGTCTCGTCCTGTAATAGTTAATTCTCCCATTTTTGTATATAATACAATTTCTCTTTCGTCAAAACTGTCAATATCTGTGATACCTGCAATACTAAGCGTTTTACGATTTTCCATAATAACCGTATGTGGTGTATTATTATTACATGAACCAGATATAAAATTTGCATCTTGCATTTTAATAGCCTCCTGTTAGGAATTTACTAAATCTTATGCAAGATAATTTTAAAATATGCTGATTTTTTAAATACAATAATCACTGCCAATATATTCCGTATTATGATATAAAATATCCTGCAATGTAATGCTGTCTAAATACTTGCAAATCACTTGATATAAGCCTTTCCAAATATACAGTGCTGCACAATTATCAGCCAAATCACAGGTATTTTCTGGATATTCCAGACAAGAAACAGGCGCAAGATTTCCCTCAGTCGCACGCAAAATATCTCCAACAGTGATAATATTTGCAGATTTAGCAAGCATATAACCGCCTTTATTTCCACGATTGGTACGCAATAATTTGCCTTTATTCAGCATGGGAACAATCTGTTCTAAATATTTTTTAGAAATATGCTGACGTTCTGCAATTTCTTTTAGAGATATATAGCCAAGTTCCTGATGTTCGGCTAAATCCAATAACATTCTTAATGCATATCTGCCTTTAGTTGAAATTTTCATAATATAAACCTCTTTTCAGATTTTTCTATTTATTATCTATTATAACATAGGATTAGTAGGTTTGCAAGCAAAAAATCAAAATTATGAAAAAAAATACTCCCCATGTTTTGCAACATGAGAAGTATTTTTATTTTAATTAACCAAGTGTAACAATCACTTCATGTACTGTGCCGGCATCTTTAGCAGGAATGACATTGCCGTCAATTTTTTCGCCGTCAACTGTCATAGATACAACACCTTTGCAAACATGATTTGGATTTTCAACTTTAATATTATAAGTTGCACCACGGAACTGACGTGTTGCTGTGAAGCCGTCCCATTCATGCGGAATAGATGGGTCAATTTTCAGACCATTCCAATCCGGAATCACACCGAGAATATATTGTGAAACTGCAACAAAATTCCATGCTGCTGTACCAGTCAGCCAACTGTTTTTTGCTTCACCATGACGTGCAGCGTCTTTACCTGCAATCATTTGCGCATAAACATAAGGTTCTGTTCTATGCAGGTCAGAATATTTTTCTTCTCTGTAAGCAGGCGCAATTTTAGAATAATATTCAAATGCCTTATCTCCTCTGCCGGCATAAGCTTCTGCACAGATAATCCATGCATTGTTATGACAGAAAATACCTGCATTTTCTTTATAGCCACCCGGATAAGTAGAAATTTCACCATACTGCACATAATATTTTGTAAATGCAGGGTTATTTAATACTAAACCATGCTCTGTATTTAAATATTTATCAATAGAATCTAATGCTTTGATATCTGCGCCAACGTCTTTACCAACTTCAGACATTACCATAAAGCCCTGTGGTTCAATAAAGATTTTGCCTTCTTCACATTCTTTAGAACCCATTTTTTTGCCTTCATCGTCATAAGCTCTAATAAACCAATCACCATCAAAGCCATACTTCATGATATTATCTTTCATTTTGTCAATTTCAGCTTGTGCAGCCTTTGCGCCTTCTTCATCGCCCTTATATTTGCAAAGTTCTACATAAGCAGGACCTGCATATGTAAACAAACCTGCTACCATGAGAGATTCTGCAATTTTAGAATATTTATCTTCGCCATATTTTGGAGATGTAGAAGTCTGGAAAGATTCTCCGGGTTCTTCACTCCAGCAAGATAAATTAATGCAGTCATTCCAGTCAGCACGCATTGCTAACGGCAATCCATGAGGTCCAACATTTGTTGCAACTCTGTAAAAACTCTGTTTCAGATGGTGCATCATTGTCTGTGCTTTTGTTTCATCATTGTCGTAAGGTACAAGTTCATCAAGAATGCTGTAATCTCCGGATTCTTTGATATAAGCACCTACAGATAAAATCATCCATAATGGATCGTCAGAGAAATCACCGCCGATTTGGTCATTGCCTTTTTTGGTTAAAGGCTGATACTGGTGATAGCAACCGCCATCTTCAAACTGTGTAGATGCCAAATCAATTAAACGTTCTCTTGCTCTATCTGGGATTTGATGTACAAAGCCGAGTAAATCCTGATTAGAATCACGGAAGCCCATGCCTCTGCCGATACCACTTTCAAAATAAGATGCAGAACGGCTCATATTAAACGTTACCATGCATTGATACTGATTCCAGATATTCACCATGCGATTCATTTTGTCATCAGGTGTATTAACTGTATATTTAGATAATAATTTATCCCACATAGATTTTAAATCTGCAAGACCTTTTTCTACTTTTTCAGAAGTATTATATTGTTCAATCATTGCATATGCACGGGATTTATTTAAGCTCTTGCCGTCTTCTAAGAATTTTTCTTCTTTTGGATTTTCTACATAGCCCAAAATAAAAATTAATTCTTTTGATTCGCCTGCCTGCAAAGTTACAGAAATGCTATGTGAAGCAATTGGTGACCAACCGTCTGCCTTAGAATTAGTAGACTGATTTGCCATAACTGCTTGTGGATTATTAAAGCCATTATAAAGACCCATGAAAGATTCTCTATCACAGTCATAGCCATCAATTTCAGAATTTACTGTATAAAATGCAAAATGGTTTCTACGTTCTTTGTATTCTGTCTTATGGAACATGGTAGAACCTTCTACTTCGACTTCACCAGTATTGAAATTTCTCTGGAAATTTTCACAGTCATCTTGTGCATTCCAAAGACACCATTCTAACATGGAGAATAATTTAAAGCTTTTTTCAGAATCGCCCTCGTTCTTGAGAACAACTCTTTGAATTTCACCGTTATAATCCTGTGGCACAAAGAAAGTTACTTCTGCTGACAAATTATTTTTCTTACCTGTAATCACAGTATAGCCCATACCATGACGGCATTCATAAGCGTCAAGCTCTGTTTTTGCCGGAGACCAACCGGGAGACCAAACTGTGTTATTATCATTAATATAGAAATATCTTCCGCCCATATCTACCGGAACGTTATTATAACGATAGCGAGTAATTCTTCTTAGACGAGCATCTTTGTAGAAATGATAACCGCCGGCGGTGTTGGAAATCAAAGAAAAAAATGCCTGTGTACCCAGATAATTAATCCATGGGTAAGGGGTTCTTGGGGAAGTGATGACATATTCTTTGTTCACGTCATCAAAATGTCCGAATTTTTGCATACTTAATATAGCTCCTTTTATTATTTTTTCCTGTAAAATATCTGTTTTTAGTCAGAAACCACAGAATGCTAGACTTATTATAACATATTTTTAGACAATTGGCAAGTCCTTTTTGACAAAATTTCTAAAACAGTAACACTAAAAATTACTTGCATGATTTGTGCATTTTGTCAGTAATTGTTAAATTTATTCAGATAATATATTTTTGATTTCAGATTTCAGATAAATGAAATATTATTTTCTCAAAAATTTAGAAAAATACTCCTATTTAT